>CAIRCM010000033.1 GCA_903877125.1 uncultured Acetobacteraceae bacterium
GGCAATTTCGACCTGACCGGCCTGCCGCCCGCCCCCCGTGGCGTGCCGCAGATCGAGGTAACGTTCGACATCGACGCCAACGGCATCGTGTCCGTCCAGGCGAAGGACAAGGCCACCGGCAAGGAACAGCAGATCCGCATCCAGGCCTCCGGCGGTCTGTCGGAAGCCGACATCCAGCGCATGGTCAAGGAAGCCGAGGCGAATGCCGAAGCCGACAAGAAGCGGCGCGAGATGGTGGAAACCCGTAACCACGCCGAAAGCATGGTGCATCAGGTTGAGAAAAACCTGAGCGAGCACGGCGACAAGCTGGGCGCGCAGGACAAGGGTGAGGCGGAGGCCGCGCTGGCCGCCGCGAAGTCCGCCCTGGAAGGCTCCGACGCGGATGCCCTGAAACAGGCCACCGAACGCCTGAGCCAGGCCGCGATGAAGATCGGCGAGGCGATGTACAAAGCCGAAGCCGAGGCAGCGCAGGCCGGCGGTGCTCAGCCCGGTGCCGCCAACCCCGGCGAAAAGGTGGTCGACGCCGAGTTCGAGGAAGTCGACGACAAGAAGAAAAAGGCGGGCTGACGGTTTCGGTCCGGTTTGGATAACCGCTCGCGCCCGTGCTTCGATGAAGCCGGGCGCGACGCATTTATGGCTTCAGTCCCGGAATTTGGTTTCACATGGCAAAACAGGATTATTATACCACGCTTGGCGTGGCCAAGGATGCCTCGGCGGACGATCTGAAGAAGTCGTACCGCAAGCTCGCCATGCAGTTTCACCCCGACCGCAATCCGGGGAACAAGGATGCCGAGGCGAAGTTCAAGGAAATCAGCGAGGCTTACGACGTCCTGAAGGACGACCAAAAGCGCGCGGCCTATGACCGTTTCGGCCACGCCGCATTCGAACAGGGCGGTGGCGGTGGGCCGGGCGGATTCAGCGGCGGGTTCGACTTCGGTGCCGGCGGCGGCCTGGGCGACATATTCGAGCAGATGTTCGGCCAGATGGCCGGCAATCGCGGCCGACCGCGCCAGGGTAACGACATCCAGCAGGCAACCGAAATCACGCTGGAGGAAGCTTTCGCCGGCGTCAAAAAAACCCTCCGTGTCCCCACCCGCGTGTCCTGCGAGGCCTGCTCGGGAAGCGGGTCGGCCGATGCAAGCCGGGAGGCTGCGACCTGCGGCACCTGCCGTGGTGCGGGCAAGGTTCGCCAGCAGCAGGGCTTCTTTACCGTCGAACGGACCTGCCATACCTGCGGCGGCCAGGGCAAAACCATCCGCAATCCCTGCCGAACCTGCCGTGGTGCCGGGACTGTGCAGCGGGAACGGAGCCTTCAGGTCTCTATTCCAGCCGGTGTCGACGACGGCACCCGCATCCGCTTGACCGGCGAGGGGGAGGCTGGCGGCCAAGGGATCCGCCCCGGCGATCTCTACGTCCATGTCGCCGTGCGTCAGCACGAGTTCTTCCAACGGGAAGGCGCGCATATTCTGATGCGTGTGCCGATCCGCATGACCCAGGCGGCGTTGGGCGGCGATGTGGAGGTGCCGGTGATCGATGGCACCAAAGCCAAGGTCAAAATCCCAGCGGGGACTCAGACCGGGCAGCAGTTCCGGCTGCGCGGCAAGGGCTTCTCGGTCCTGCGCAATCCCGCGCGCGGGGACATGGTGATCGAGGTCATGGTCGAAACCCCGCAGTCCCTGACCGCGAAACAGCGCGAACTGCTGGAACAGTTCGAGGCCGAAGGCCAGAAGTCGGCCAAAGGCAGCCCCGAGCACGAAGGGTTTTTCGCTCGGATGAAGGAGTTCTTCGACGGCGGGCGCGGGTAGAACGACAGGTTATCGTGTCGGAGCGGCGGACAGGGTTTTTCGCCGCTTCACCGCAGCCAGCCGCAGAGCATAGTCGATCGCCTCGATCAGACTGTCCTCATTCGCGACCCCGGTCCCGGCGATGTCGAACGCCGTGCCGTGATCGACCGATGTGCGGATCACCGGCAAGCCCAGCGTGATGTTCACGCCGGACAACGCCCGCCAGACGCCGGTGACCGGATCGACGTTGAAGCCCAGCAGCTTCACCGGGATGTGGCCCTGATCGTGGTACATCGCCACGACCGCATCGTACTGGCGGGCGCGCAGTTTGACGAAAACGGTATCGCCGGAAACCGGCCCCTGGATGTCCATCCCCTCGGCACGGCATTGTTCGATCACAGGCGAGGAAACCTCGATATCCTGCCGGCCGAACAGCCCGCCCTCGCCGGCGTGCGGGTTGAGCGCGGCAATGGCGACGCGCGGCTTGTCGATGCCGAGGTCCAACATCGCCTGGTAGGTGATGTCGATCGTGCGGCGCAGGCGTTCCGGGGTCAGCAGCTTGGGCACGTCTTCCAGTGCCACATGCGTGGTGACATGGGTGACCCGCATGTCGCCATGGGCCAGCAGCATGTAGCTGTTCGGGATACCGGTGAGGTCCGCCAGCATGTCGGTATGCCCGGCGTATTTGTACCCGGCGAGGTTCAGCGCCTCCTTGTTCAGCGGTGCCGTCACGATGCCGTCGATCTGGCCCTCGCGGGCCAGCGCCACGGCGCGTTCCATCGCCATGTAGGCGAAGCGGCCGCATTCCGGATCGACATGACCGAACCGAACCGGGCTGCGTTCGTCGCTGGCGGCGTGCATGGCCAAAGCGGGCAACTCCGACGCGCCATCCACATCGGGAAATTCCAGCGTTTCCTTTAGAATGCCCCGAGCGGCGTGGAGGGCGGAACGGTGGCCAATGACTAGCAGCCGCAATTCCCCCGCATCCAGCCGCGGTTTCAACCGCCGGGCGGCCTTGACGATGATCTCCGGCCCGACTCCGGCCGGATCGCCCATGGTGATGCCGAGGCAGGGCGCGGTCATCAAAGGACCCCGGCCACCGCGTCGGCGTAGGCCTGCTGCGCGGCCAGATGATCGGCCACCGTCTTGCCCGCGATCCGACGGTGGTGCCGCCGCTGGAAGGTGTTGGTCAGCGTCAGATGGGTGGCGCCGGCGTCTTTCCAGAACCTGGCCTCCTCCCGCCATTCGGCCGGCGTGCCGGCACCGGCGGAGGTCCAAACCTCGATCCCGATGGCGTCTTTTGCCCGACCGGCCGCCGCCGTGAGGTCGTGCAGTTTCGCGAATTCGGCCAGTGCGGCGTCCCCGGGCGGGTAGGCGTTCATGATCCAACCGTCGCCAATCGTGGCGATCCGCTGCAAGGTCTGCGGTACATGGCCGCCGAACCACACCGGCACCCGGCCGGACTTGGGGCGGGGGTTGATGCCGGCATCCTCGATCTTGTGCCAGCGGCCCTCGAACGTGACGTGATCGTCAGCCCAGAGCTTCTGCATCACCTCCACCTGTTCGGCCGACCGGCGGCCTCGGTTGGAAAAATTCTCGTTGAGGCCAGTGAATTCCACCGGGTTCCAGCCGACGCCGACGCCCAGGCGGAAGCGCCCGCCGCACAGCACGTCCAGGCTTGCCGCCTGTTTGGCCACCAGCACCGCTTGGCGCTGCGCCAGGATCAGTACCTGGGTGGAGAACTCCGTCGTCTTGCGCGCGAACCCGGCGATATAGGCGAAGCAGACGAACGGATCGTGGAACAGATCGGCGGAGGTGTTGCGATCGCCCCAGTCCGGCCTTGTCGCGACATTCACCCCCAGCACGTGATCGGCCAGGCCCAGGTTGGTGTAGCCCTGTGCCTCGGTTTCGGTCACGAAATCGCGCATCGTGTCGGGGTCGCCGCCGATATCGTGCAAGGGAAGCATGACGCCCAATCGCATGGTCAGTCTCCGTTCGGAACAGGGGGGCGGGCGAGGGTTTCGCCCAAGATCGTCATGACCTGCGCGTTTTGCGCGATCAGCACATGCGGGCCGGCGATCTCGATCGCCTCGGCGGTGGGGGAATCGTCGATGCACGCGGCCCAACTCACCAGCCCGTCTTCGCGGCTGTAAAGCGCGGTGCACGGCACCGGCATGGGGTGACGCACCTCCTCCGCCATGCGGGCAAGATCGTCGCCGGCGAGCAGATGAAAAACCGGTTCGATGGGCAGCCAGAAGCTGCGCCCGGGATCGTGGATGGGGCTGCAGACCGTGACGATGCGGCGCACCCGATCCGGCATGCGCGCGGCCAGCAGCCGGGCGAACAGTCCGCCCATACTGAAACCGACGATGCTGACCGGTCCGTGCCGGTCCGATAATGCAATCAACCGTTCGGTCGCGCCCGCGATCAGATGCTCGGTGGGGCCAAAATTGACACCAAGCTCCCAACCGAACGGGTTGTAGCCGATACTGGTCAGGAATGAGCGAACGGTTGCGGTGAACGGATCGCCACGTCCGAGGCCCGGCAACGCGAGCACCGCATGGCCGTCACCGCGTGGGGCGGCGGCCACCAGATCGGCGATCGGTAACCGGGGGGACGGCATGACAAGCGCCATCGCCTCGGCGGCGGTCAGGTGCATGCTGGGGCGCTGCGTGTCGTGGGTGGTGAAAGCCATGGCGGACAGTCTAACGGTCCAGCAGGCGGACCAACAGCCCCGGGTCCCCGAACCCTCCCGATTTCGACACGATGCGCTGCCCCTCCCACCTTCCGCCGCGCAGGATCGAGGTCGGGACGCCGGGTTCGATCTCGCCGTCCACGGTCAAGCCGATGGCCCCCAGCGCCTCGCACAGCGCCCGCAGCGTGGCGCCGCCCGTCACGAACAGCGTGCCGGGTCGAGGGATCGCGGTGAGCACTTGGACGAAGCGGGCGACGATCAGCGGGAGCGCGGCGTCGCGGCCAATGCCCTTGGGCAGGTCTTGCGTTACGACTCCCGGCTTCCCCGCGGCGGCAAGCACCTGGGTCGCGGTCACCGGATGATCGGACCCGATCAGCGCGAGAACCGGGGGAGGCAATGCCGGTTGGGGGACTGGCCGGCGTTCCGCCAGCGCGCCGGCCAGTCCGGCGCTGCCGACCCACAAGACGGTTTCGGGCGTCATGCGGTTCCGAGCAACGATCGCATCGAGGTCGGCGTCGGATTCCGCGTCCTCCAACGGTACCGGGGCGCCGCAATCGCGCCATTTGTCCGCGTCACGCATCCATTGCCGCCCGCCGCGTGTCACCCGGCCCTGATCCTGGAAGGCCGGGGCTATGACGCATCTATCGAAGGCCGGGCGGCAGGCGTCGAGCTCCAGGGCGACGTGCCCGCGCAGCACACTGTCGATTTTCTTGAACGCGATATCCCCGCCATGCAGCGCACTGGACAGCCGACGCAGTGTCGTCGCGGCATGCTCGGCATCCATATCGCGGGTGCCGCTATCGATCGCGACGGTTCCGCTGGGGATTGGGCCTGCCCACACGACGGGTACAGGGCCAACGAGCGGCACGAACCGCGCGGCGCTGTCCAACGCGCCGGTCAGGTCGTCGGCGAGCAGGCGAAGGACCGGTCGGTCAGGCGGCGAGGGCGTTGAAGCTTGCATGGGGCCATCGCAGGGTGGGGTCGCCCACCGTTCGTGGCAAGGTCATGCTTTTGATCCGCGCCTCGGCAACCCGGATGTGGGCCTGGCAGAAATCGACCGTCGAATTGCATTGCCACAGGATATGGCGGGGGTTGTTTCGCTCCAACGTCAGAAATATCCGGGCTTCCACCGGCGTGTCGGTTCGCAAGGCCGAGCGGAGCGCGACGTCCGTTTCATAAATGGCGATCCCATGATCCGCCGGCACCCCCTCGAAAAGATGGCAGATCGCTCGGACGATCTGGTGGCTGGCTTCCTGAAAAAGCTGATAGGCGGACGCATCCGGCGGAACCGTCACTGTCGAAACATACGTATTTGCTCGGGCGAGCGGCGTTACGCTTTGTGCCAGGAGGTCGGATTTTTGCGCAACATGCGCCAACCGCGGGGAGATGGTCTTCGCCGGGATCGCGATGCTCATGATACGGGTCCTCGCATTTCAGTGGAGGCACCATATGGACCAAATGTATCATCGCGGTGTCGTGAAAAAGGCAATTTGTATCGTGCGTATCGTGCCATTCAACCGTCACGCGACGCGATGTAAAAGCTGCCCCCCTTCGACGGCTGCATGACTGTTTTGCGCGGCAATGGCAAAACTACGATCGAACGTTCCAGTTGTGATCCAGCCTATATGCGGCGTCGCGACGACGTTCGGCAAGGTAAACAAGGGTTCCGCGCAATCGGGCGGTTCGGCGGCGAAGACATCGAGGCCGGCGCCGCCTAGGTGTCCCGAGCGGAGGGCCGCGACCAAAGCGGGCTGGTCGATCAGACCGCCGCGTGCGGTATTGATCAGGATTGCCCCTGGCTTCATGCGAGCCATCGCTTCCGCGCCAATCAAGCGGTCGGTGGCATCGGTCAGAGGCAGATGTAGACTTATGATATCGGACTCCGCCAGCAAGGCGTCGAATGATCGATATTCCCCTACCGCATCGGCAACCCGATTGCGCGCGGTGTAGAGAACCTGGCAACCCAACGCCCTGAGGACAGGTGCGAGCAGTCGTGGAATCGATCCGTAACCGACCAGACCCACCGAGCGGCCGCCGAGTTCTCCTATGCCGTCTTGTAACGATGGGTCGCTCCAAACGCCGTTGCGCAAACCGCTGTCGAAACGGAGTATGCGTCGGATCGTTGTCAGCATAAGCGTCAACGCCAATTCCGCCACCGCTCGGGAATTCGTGCCGGGCAGATTGCAAACCGGGATGCCGCGTGCCTTCGCGGCGGCGAGATCGATGGTGTTCACGCCAACGCCGATTTTTTGGATCAGCTTCAGCCGTGGGGCGGCGGCGATCATCTCGGTGGTGCAGGGTTTCAGGACGTGCCAGAGAACGTCGCATTCCGGCAAGAGGCGCATCAGCAGCGCGTCGTCGGTTTCAGGACAGATCGTGACGTCCAAGTTCGGAATTGCGGCAAGCCTGGAAGCCAGATCGGGGCCGGCGCAGTTATGGAAAACCACCTTGATCATTTCGACCGACCCAAGACCGATCCACCGGCGTAGCGTGCCTTTCCGCCCAGGACTTCCTCGACGCGCAGCATTTCGTTCCACTTCGCCATGCGCTCGCTGCGGGCGAAACTGCCAACCTTCAGCTGTCCGGCACCCCAACCGACGGCGAGGTGCACGATGGTGGTATCCTCGGTTTCGCCGGAACGGGCTGACACGATGGCGGAATAGCCGCATTCCTTCGCGGCGTTCCACGCCTCCAGCGTTTCGCTGATGGTACCGCGTTGGTTCGGTTTCAGCAGCACAGTGTTGGCCGCGCCGATTTGCGCCGCGGCACGCACACGGGATGCCTCGCTGACCAGGAAATCGTCGCCAACGATCTGCACTTTCCGGCCCACCTCGGCCGTGAAGGCCTGGAAGCCTTCCGCGTCGTCCTCGGCCAACGGGTCTTCGATCGACAGCACGGGATAGCGGGCGATCCAACCGGTCAGCAGCTTCACCATCGCCGCGGTATCGAGTTCCCGGTCTTCCAGTGCCAGTTTGTAACGGCCGTTCTTGCCGAATTCCGAGGCCGCGATGTCCAACGCGATACCGACCTGTTCGCCGGGCCGAAAGCCCGCGCGTTCGATGGCGCGAACCAGCGTGTCCAAGGCTTCCTCGTTCGTCTTGAAGGCGGGCCACCAGCCGCCTTCGTCGGCGACGCCCTGAAGGGTCCCTGCTTCCTTCATCAGCAGACCGGCATGGCGGTAGACCTCGGCGGTCCAATCCAGAGCTTCGGCGAAATTTGCCGCGGCGGGGCACATGACCATGAAGTCCTGGATGTCGACACGCCGGCCCGCATGGGCGCCGCCGCCGAAAATCTGGATCTGCGGCAGCGGAATCAGTGTCGCGTCCGCACCGCCGATGTAGCGATAGAGCGGCAACCCAGCCTCATGCGCACAGGCGTGAAGCGCCGCCATGGAAACCGCCAGCACGGCGTTGGCCCCAAGGCGCGACTTGTTCGGCGTGCCGTCCAGGTCGATCAGCACCTTGTCCAGTGTCCCTTGATCCGCGGCGTCCAAGCCTGTGACCGCTCGGGCGATTTCCCCGTTCACATTGGCGACGGCGCGGCGGACATCGTAGCCGCCGAAGGCTGGTCCGCCATCGCGCAGATCGACCGCCTCGCCCGATCCCGTCGATGCGCCGGCGGGTGCGATGGCGCGTCCGACCGCACCGGATTCCAGCAGAACGTCCGCTTCGACTGTGGGGCGGCCTCGGCTGTCCCACACGCGTCGGCCGTGGATGAAGGCGATCTTGGTGTCGGTCATTGGCGTAACTCCCTGGTCCAGGCCTGCCGGACCGTATCGAGGCAGTCGGGCGGTTCCGACAGCAGCGCGCATGCCACGCGGCGCACCCGGTCCTTGTCCTGTTCGGCGACGATGTACTCGACCGGCGATTTTCCATCTACCCGCGCCAGGAACAGGCCCGGCAGCAGATGGGCGGCGCGTCGTTCGAACGCCGCCGGCGCTTCCCAGGCGATCCCCGCGCGATAGGCCTCAGTCATCGTGTCGAAGCACGCGAGGAATCCGTCCCGGGCAGAGGGCGTCCAGAGGCATTTCAGCAGCAGATGATTGAGGCAGAAGGCCAGATCGAATGCCGGGTCGCCCCACCAGGCGCATTCCGCGTCCAGGAACACTGGCCCGTTTGGTCCGCACAGGATGTTCTTCGGGCTGACGTCGCCATGCACCAGGGCACGCTTGTTCGTCTGGATCATGCTCACCAGCGCCGTGAGCGCGGGCGCCATGTCGGGATGCGCTCGGGCTGTCGCCACCAGGTACGGCTCCAGCCGGATATCGTAGAAAATGCCATCGGTGGGGAACGCGGCGGCGACCGACGGATCGGCGGCGGTGGCGGCGTGGATCCGAACCAGGGTCGTCGCGACCCCAGCGGCAAAGGCCGGGTCCGCGTGACCGTCCCGCAGTTGGGATTTCCAAAGCGGATGGTTGTCGGGCGGCAGGAACGTCATCGCGAGCACGCCGCCGGCCTCATCCTGGCCCAGAAGCGCCGGTGCAGCGCCGGGGACAGCGGCATTCGCGCGTTGCATCCAGCGGGCTTCATACAGATTGCGCTCGACCGGCGCCTGCCAGTCGGCCGCGACGCGCAGTTTTGCCAGTGCCCGTTTGACGCAGATCGGACCGGCCGCCGCATCGATGCGCCATATGTCGGACGATACACCGCCGGTCAGCCGGTCGCCGGTCGCCGCGTCATCGACCGCGATGCCCATCCGCCGCAGTGCAGCGAGAATGTCCCCGGCGATCACCGCGCCTTTTTCCACTCATCCAGCCAGGCGTTCAAACGCTTCCCGCCATCCTTGGGCGCGGCGTCGACGGCGTGCCAGGCGAGAAACGCGGTGCCCTCGGCGCCGATCATGACGACTCCATCCATCGCCTTGGTGCGGCGCAACGCCTCCAGCGCCTGTTCGGGGGTCTGCACGACCGGCCCGGCGACATTCAGCGAGGTGTTGACCGAGACCTCCACCCCCACACGCCGGCCCATGGCGCACAGGTAGGCGTGGGTGAAGGGGTCCGCGTCGGGGCGGACGATCTGGATGCGGCTGGTGTTGTCCAAATGGATCACGGCGGGGATCAGCCGATGGCTGTCGGGCCGGGGGCGCGCGGTCAGGACCATATAGTTGTAGGCGTTGTAGTCGTCGTCCGACGCGCCGTCCTGCAGGACGAACAGTTGTTGCGCGGCCGCGAGCGTCGCCATCGGGGCGAGCGGTCGGAACGGCTCGCGGAATTTCACCAGCCGGTTGATCGTTTCCAGCGACCGCGCGTTGCAGGGGTTGGCGAGGATCGAGCGATGTCCGAGTGCACGCGGTCCGGTTTCCGCGGCTCCCTGAAACAGGCCCAGCACACCGTCCCGCGCGATCACGGAGGCCATGAAATCAGCGACCCCAGTAGGATCGGAAACCGACCCCAACGCCGTCCAGCCGATTTCCTTGCTGGCACGCAATGCGGTTTCGATCTCGGCATCGGATGGCGCCTCGCCGCAATAGAAGGCATGCCGCTGGGGCGCTCCGGGCTTGGCGCCGGCCTGCATTGCGAACTGGAAGGCCGCACCCGCCGGCACGCCGGGCTCGCCAGGGATGGGCGGCACCCAGACATGCAGGCAGGTATCCGAGCGGCCGAAATTGCGCCGGTAATACCCCGCGTCGAAATGGTCCATGAGCCGCATGTTGGCGATCGCGTTCAACGCGGTGCCGCCGGTCAAAACCAACTGTGCCGCTCCGGTCTGGCGGATGTAATGATCGACGATGTGGAAAAGGGCATCCTCGAACACCAACTGCGTCGCGGCGGCCTTGTCGAAACGTTCCTGCGCGCTGGTGGTCTCGCCCGTTGCGTCGACCCGCATCACCGCGTCGGGGTTCCACATTTTCTCCAGCGGAATCGGCGGCCCGAGGACCTCGGCCAGTGCGGGCGTGTACGGTTCCGCCAGCAGGCGGCGAGGCCAGTTCGCCAGCGCGCGGTTCAGCCGAACGACGCCGTTGGGTGCGAAGTGAAAAATTTCACGCAATTTGCGGTAATACGGATTGGTCATCCGATCGCTGTCGCCCCAGGCGACCGCGCCCATGTATCGTCCCTCGCTGCTCAGGATCGTCCAGCCGCCCTGGCTGGAGCTGATCATGCTGTAAAATCCGCCGAGGGAGTCA
Source organism: uncultured Acetobacteraceae bacterium (assembly GCA_903877125.1). GTDB lineage: Bacteria > Pseudomonadota > Alphaproteobacteria > Acetobacterales > Acetobacteraceae > Rhodopila. The sequence continues at coordinate 10,603 of CAIRCM010000033.1, forward strand.
AAGACGTCCTCGTTCCGGTACAGCAGTTCGAGCCGCCCTTGGCGTGCCAGGTAGACGGAAATCGCGCCGTCATCGCCGATCCCATCGATCACCGTGATCAGCACCGGCTGGTCCGATCCGACGAACGGCGAAGCCGCATAGGAATAATAGGCGTGGTTGCCATGGTGGCGCATGCCGATGATCGGCATCGCCGCGTCAAGGCCAAGCTGGTGCCCCAATCGGGCGGGTGCCCTTGTCGCTCGACGGATGTGCTTGATGTTCATCCCGCCAAACTGCTCGGGGTCCAGCAGGATCCGGCTCGCCGGCAGTTCGGCGCAAACCGCGCCCACCAGGGTCGTGGCCAGCCGGACGTAATCCCAGCTCGCCACGCAGGCATGAATGTCCTTGGCGCTTAACCCGATGCCCGCAGCGGTTCGCATCACCGCGTCAAGGCTTTGCTTCGGGTAGTCGGTGCAGTTTTTGACGCCGGTATAGCGTTCTTCCTCATCGTTGCGGATGAGGTTGACGCCGCGTTCGGCCGAGACTTCCACCAGTGCCACGCCGCTGTTGTGGCCCGCCGGACCGATGCCGAGCAGCCATGCGGTTTCGCCGCGCCGCAGTTTCGCGGTCAGAGCAGCGGACCGTTCTCGTGCGTAGGCGCTGGTGGGCGTGAGAAAGGAACGCCTTGCCGCATAGGCTGACAGCACGGGGTAGGCCACCTTTTGGGCGAACTGGCCGACCAGGCGGTGGGTAGGACCGAAGCGTCCGAACGTTGTCGGCATATGAGTGATCTTGCTCCGTTGGGCAGCAGCCCGGCGCCGGGCCTCTTGAGGCCCATGCAGACGCCGCGCACACTACTGGGACTAAAGAATTGGGGGAAGAAACGCCATGGCTGAAATGTTGGAAACCGATTACGTCGTCGTGGGCGCCGGATCGGCCGGCTGCGTGATGGCCGCGCGCCTGACCGAAGAACCCGGCACGCAGGTTACCCTGCTGGAGGCCGGGGGCAACGACAACCATTTCTGGATCCATGTGCCGTTGGGCTTCGGGAAAACCTTCGCCGACCCCAAGGTCAACTGGATGTTCGAAACCGAACCGGATTCCAAGGGGCGACGCATGTACTGGCCGCGCGGGAAGGTGCTGGGCGGCTCGTCGTCGATTAACGGCATGATCTACATCCGTGGGCAGCACGAGGATTTCGATCACTGGCGGCAGCTTGGAAACCCCGGTTGGTCATCGGGCGACGTGCTCCCGTATTTCCGCCGGTCGGTCAGCCAGGAACGAGGTGCCGATGAGTATCACGCGACCGATGGGCCGTTGGCGGTTTCCGATGTGCGCTACACCCATCCGCTGTGCGATGCGTTTATCGAGGCGGCGGTGGAACTCGGTTTCCCCAGGAACAACGATTTCAACGGCAAAGTGCAGGAGGGCGTCGGCTATCAGCAGACGACAACGAAGAACGGCAAACGTTGGTCCACGGCGGTTGGCTACCTGAAGCCCGCCATGGGCCGCCCCAATCTGCGGGTGATCACCCGCGTGCTGACGGACCGGGTGATCTTCGAGGGCAAGCGCGCGGTTGGGATCGCGTTCCAGGAAAACGGCGTGTCGAAAATCATTCGTGCCCGGCGGGAAGTCATCTTGTGCGCCGGCGCGATCGGTTCGCCGCATATTCTGTTGTTGTCGGGCGTCGGACCGGCGGAGCATCTGCGGGACCATGGGGTCGACGTGGTGCACCATCTGCCCGGCGTCGGGAAATCGTTGCAGGACCATTATTCCGGAGCGGTCAAGTTGCGCTGCAACCAGAAAATCACCTTTAACGACACCATGCAGAGCCCGCTTCGGAAACTCGGCGTCGGGCTGAATTATCTGCTGCGCCGCCGCGGGCCGTTGACGATGGGTGTGGGGCCGGTTGCGCTGTTCGGGAAGACGCGGCCGGAATACGCGTCACCGGATGTGAAGTTCACCCTGTCCCCGTTCAGCGCCGACAACCCGGCGAAGGGTCTGCACGATTTCTCCGGCTTCACGCTGATCGGCTATCAGTTGCGGCCGGACAGCCGGGGCGAGCTGAAACTGCGTAGCGCCAATCCTCGCGACACCCCGGCGATGTTCCCGAATTATCTGTCCGCCGAACTGGATCAGCGGACTATCGTCGACAGTTTGAAGTGGTGCAGGCGGTTTTTGGAAACGGATCATCTGAAACGATACATCGAATCCGAATATCTGCCCGGCACCGACGTGCGGTCGGACGACGAATTGCTGGATTACGCGCGTCGCACCGGCGGCACGACTTTCCATCAGACAAGCACCTGCCGCATGGGGCCGGACCCGATGGCGGTCGTGGATCCGGAGTTGCGGGTGCATGGGTTGGAAGGGCTGCGCGTCGTGGATGCCTCGATCATGCCGACCGTGGCATCGGGGAACACCAACGCGCCGACGATCATGATCGCCGAAAAGGCCTCGGATATGATCCGTGGGCGGACGATGGCAGCGGCGGTTTAGCCGGCTGCTGAAAAACGATTTTCAACAGCCTGCTGGGAGTGGTCTCGGTTTGAGGGGTTCGTCCGTGGGACGTCACCCCCCATCCCCGCTCAGCCCCATCGGAAGAAACAGGTCCTTCCACGAACGCGGCATGTGCTTCAGCCGCCCCACCGTGTGCATGAACACCACGAAATCCATCAGCTTCTTCGGCACCGTCGTCCAGTGGTTGTCCGGATCGGCCACCATCTTGGTCATTTCGGCCATCGGGTGCGTTTCCTTCGCCAGCTCGATATAAATCGCCGCCGCGTCCGCCGGATGCGCATCGATGAAAGCGTTCGCCTCCTGCTGCGCATCGAACACCGCCTGGGCGACGGTCTGGTTGCTGGTCCGGTACTTCGGCGCCGCCCCCAGCAGCCCGTTGACGTGCGGCCCGCCCAAAGTGTCGTTCGATTTCAGCACCAGATGTACGTTCGGCGACGCCAGCTCGTAATAGTAAAACGGCGAGACGGTATAATGGCTGTTCACCTGCGACTTGCCTGATATCACGTTCGCCGTCGCCTCCGGATGCGGCAGGGTCAGTGTTAATGGATCGAGGCGCTCGAACTGATCGTTCCCCCACAACTTCGCCGCCGCCATTTGCAGTGCGATCGCCTGTGCCGAGATTTTCGCGGTGGGCAGCGCGATGCGGTCCTTGTCGGTGAAATCGGCGATGGTCCTCACCGCCGGATTGTTCGTCGTCAGCATGAACGGCTGCAGTTGCACCGTGCTCAAGGCGCGCATTTCGCGTTCGGTGCCGACGGTCTTGTCCCACAACGTCGCCAACCCCGGCGTGCCGACGACGCCGAAATCCACGTCGCCGGTCAGCATCGCGTCGATCATCGCGCCGGGCCCGCCCAGCACCGGCCATTCCACCTTCAGCGCCGGCAAACCCAGCTTGGCGGCGTGGCGCTCGACGAGCTTCTCGTGTTCCATGACCATGAGCGGCAACGTAGGCAGCCCGTATTGCCGAACGATGCGCACGACAGAGGCGTCGGACGCGGACGCGCGGCCTGTCACCGATGGCATCGCGAGCAGTCCCAGGCCGAAATAGCGGCGACGCATGCCTTATCCTCCCTTTTATAGAGCCGGGAGATACACCGGCCCGCCGATTTCGGCTATCGATGGGGTCAAACAGGGGAAACGCCATGGCCGACACGTTGGAAGCCGATTTCGTCATCGTGGGTGCGGGCTCCGCCGGTTGCGTCCTGGCGGCACGGCTGACCGAAGACCCGAACACCAAGGTCATCCTGCTGGAGGCCGGCGGCAACGACTCCAACATGTGGATTCACATCCCCCTGGGCTTCGGCAAGACCTTCGCCGACAAGCGAGTGAACTGGTGCTTCGAGACGGAACCCGATCCGGGCGCGGGCGGGCGCAAGATCTTTTGGCCGCGTGGCAAGGTGCTGGGTGGATCGAGTTCCATCAACGGCATGGTCTACATTCGCGGCCAGAACGAGGATTTCGACCACTGGCGCCAGTTGGGGAACCCCGGCTGGTCCTCGGCCGACGTGCTGCCCTATTTCAAGCGCGCCGAACACCAGACCCGTGGCGAAGACTCGTACCACGCGACCGGCGGGCCACTTTGCGTATCGGACGTGCAGGACGGGCATCCGTTGTGCGAGGCCTTCATCCGAGCCTCTGTCGAGGCAGGGTATAAGCGCAACGACGATTTCAACGGTGCCGACCAGGATGGCGTGGGCTACCACCAGACGACCATCCGCGACGGCAAGCGCTGCTCGACTGCCGTCGGCTATCTCCATCCGGCGATGAAGCGGCCGAATCTACAGACCGTCACCCACGCCCATACCCAGAAGGTGCTGTTCGAAGGGACGCGCGCCACAGGCGTCGCGTTTCGCCTCAAGGGCCAGGACCGCGTCGCGCGTGCCCGCCGAGAGGTGATCCTGTGCGGCGGTGCGATCGGCTCGCCCCAAATCCTGATGTTGTCGGGCGTCGGCCCGCACGCCCATTTGCAGGAGATGGGGATTCCCGTCGTTCACCATCTGGCCGGCGTCGGTCAAAGCCTGCAGGACCACTACTCCGCGCCCATCAAGCTGCGTTGCACGCAGCCGATCACGGTTAACGATACGATGATGAGCGGGCTGAAGAAGCTGAAAACCGGGTTGGAGTATCTGATGTGGCGGCGTGGCGACCTGGCGGCCATTTCGGCTTCGGCCGCGCTGTTCGCGCGCACACGTCCGGAGCTGGCGACGCCGGACGTGAAGTTGTCGATCTCGACTTTCAGTGCCGAACGGCCCCAGGACGGCTTGCATAAATGGTCGGGGTTCACGGTGATAGCATACCAGCTGCGGCCAGAAAGCCGGGGCGAGATCACGTTGAAGTCGCCCGATCCGTTCACCGCCCCGGCGATGCGACCGAACTACCTGGCGGCCGAGACCGATCGTCGCGCGATCGTCGATGGTTTGAAGATCGCGCGCGGGTTGCTCGCGTCCCCACATATGCGCGGTTACGTGGCGTCGGAAGACAAGCCCGGCGCAGCCGTACAGACCGACGATGACCTGCTGCAGTACGCTCGGGACAACGGCGGCACGGTGTTTCATCCCACCAGCACCTGTAAGATGGGGGTGGACCCCATGGCCGTGGTGGACCCCGAACTGCGGGTGCATGGGATCGAAGGGCTGCGGGTCGTCGACGCGTCGGTGATGCCAACAGTGGTGTCGGGGAATACCAATGCGGGCACGATCATGATCGCCGAGAAGGCGGCAGATATGCTTGTGGGGCGGTCGGCATTGGCTCGGGCCGCGTGAAATGAGGGAAACGCATCGGGCAACTTCCTTGACTCCCGAGGGCCTGATGCTTAAGAACCGCGACCTTCCGCCGCTTCCTGGTCCCCCAGGTTGGGGCTCCATCCGTATAGACCCAATCGAACAGGCAACCTGAACAGCCCATGGCCAATAACGCATCAGCGCGGAAGCGCATCCGTCAAACCGCGACCCGCACTGAGCGGAACACCGCCCGCAAGTCGCGCATGCGCACCTTTGTGAAGAAGGTCGAAGTGGCGATTGCCGCTGGCGACAAGACAGCGGCGGCCGATGCACTGCGCGCAGCGCAGCCGGAAATGCAGCGCGCGGCCGGCAAGGGCGTGACGCATATCAACACCGTCGCCCGCAAGCTGTCGCGGCTGTCCGCTCGCATCAAAGCGATTGCGACCGTTTCCGCTTAGTCGTTTCGATGGCACGCTTGACCGAGCCTCCTGGCTCGGTCATAGTGTGGAAACGGACTAGACGAGACTTAAATCTGATAGATTGTTACACAAAATCTGGTGGTTGTATCGTTTCCTGAATGGAAATTGGATACGGCGCTATTTCTATTGCAATTATAGAGATATACGCAAGTATATTGCGTTTGTGTTGGTTGGGCGGTCAGTCGGTCAAATTCCAATTGCCCGTGAAACATAATTGACTTAAACGAGTTTCAACAGGACGCGGGATATCAGTAAAGTTGTGGGCTACGCTCTCGGTCTACCCGAAAGCTGCTCGGGTATATTGTCCGACCCAAGCTGAGCTTGGAATACGCGGCGCAATTTTCGGTAAATCGCAGTGAACTCGGAGGGATCGGGGGCATGCCCAGAACAGAGGCGGGAGAAGCTGTTGAATCGACGCATGCCCAATCTAAATGGGTGCGTATTCTTGAGCGCCTGCACGCCGAGGTTGGCGATGTCGAATATCGGAATTGGCTGCGCCAGATGACCCTCGCGGGTGTGGATGGCGACGAAGTCACCGTCCATATTCCGACGCGCTTCCTGCGGGATTGGGTCAGCGATCGATACGGGGCCCGACTGAATGCGTTATGGCAGTCTGAAGATCCTTCGATCCGCCGTGTGGAACTGCGTGTAGGGGGCGTCGTCGAACCTACACAAACAATTGATCCTCCGGTGCCAGAGGATGTAGCAGCGCCTACCGTCCCCGCCAGCGTCGCCGCCCCCGATGACCGGACTGATCCGAAATCGGATATCGCGGCCGCGCTCGACTCCCGCTTTACCTTCGAAGGATTTGTCGTCGGGAAGCCGAACGAGTTCGCCTATGCCTGCGCCCGGCGTGTCGCCGAACAGCCGTCAGCACAGGGGTTTAATCCGCTGTTCCTGTACGGCGGCGTCGGTCTGGGCAAGACCCATCTGATGCATGCCATTGCCTGGGAATTGACCAAACGGAACGAAACACCCGGGCTGGCGCCAATTGCGTTCGCATATATGTCAGCCGAAAAATTCATGTACCGGTTCATCGCCGCGATCCGGTCGCACTCGACAATGGAATTCAAGGAACAACTGCGGAACGTCGACGTCCTCATGATCGACGATCTCCAATTTCTCATCGGCAAAGACAATACGCAGGAAGAATTCTTCCATACATTCAACTATTTGGTCGAGGCCGGTAAGCAGATCGTGGTCTCCTCAGACAAATCGCCGTCCGACCTCACTGTCGAAGAGCGGCTGAAGACCCGGCTGGGCTGCGGTATGGTCGCCGATCTGCACACCACCACCTATGAGTTGCGGCTGTCGATCCTGGAAACCAAGGCCGCGCGCGCCGGCGGGTGCGTGCCGGTGAAAGTGCTTGAGTACCTCGCGCACAAAATCACATCAAACGTGCGGGAACTGGAAGGCGCGCTGAACCGCTTGGTCGCCCATTCCAATCTCTTTGGCCGACCGGTTACGCTGGAAACGACATACGAAGTTCTTCACGATTTGTTGAAGGCCCACGACCGCCGGGTGACAATCGACGAAATCCAGAAGCGCGTGGCCGAACATTACGGTATTCGCGTGTCCGACATGTCCTCAGCACGCCGGGCCCGGCAGGTCGCACGGCCCCGCCAGGTGGCGATGTATCTCGCGAAACAGCTCACCAGCCGCAGCCTGCCTGAAATCGGCAAGAAGTTCGGGAACCGCGATCACACGACCGTGATGCACGCGGTGTCACGGGTGACCGAACTGACGGAACGCGACGGTACCTTCGCCGAGGATGTTGAACTGCTCCGGCGGCTGCTGGAGTCCTAGGCGTGATGACCGAAGGTGGCGGAACGTCGCGGGTCTGAATCGCGCCAGGCAATCAATCTTTCGCGCCCAATCGTGCTCTAAAAGAACACCAGCATCCGCAGTTCGATGCTCTCCCGCGGCAGCTTGTCAGCCGGCGCGGTCGGATCCTCGAACGAAGTATGCGGCATGAAACGGGCGCGTCCATCCCGCGCGGAATCGAAGCATTTCAGCAGCAGCGCCTCATCCGTGTTCATCGCCGGCGCATAAAACCACATGTGCGACGGGTTGTAGGTCAGCGCGTAGATCTCGCCGACCCGGTCGCGATAGACGAGGTCGTGCGTCACCCAATCCGCATCCGCCACGGTCTGTGCGTGACACAACGCCAACGGCGCGTCGAGCAGCGGCCCCGTGATCGGCCGCCAAAGATTCACGATCGCGAACCGGTGCTTCAAGAGTTCTTCGGCTTCGTCACCCATGACATCGCGCACACGCTGCGGCCCCGAGTTCTCCGTATAGTCGCCATGAATACGGGCCACCGGCTGGCGGGGTACGCCGGGCATGCGGTCCTCGCCGTCCCATTGGCGCTTGCGCAATGTATGGTCGAATATGACCACCCGCTTCGCGCCGGTCGCGGCCAGCACCGCACGCTCGGTTTCGGGGTAACAGACCCGCCGAAGTTCATCCTCGTCGTAGAAATCATGTTGCTGAGTCGGGCACCGGATCAATTCGAAGCCTTCGCGATCCAACGACAGATCGCCCGCGATCGGGCGCATGTCATGGATCGCCACGGTGTGGGATTCAGTGACGATGTTGCTCATCGGCACGCCCGGTGGCTGCGGAAAGGTGAAGGAGCTCGGCTTTTCAGCCATATGTGCGAGGTAGATCACCGGCCCGTCCACGCTCGGCAGTTGGGTCGCTGGTTCGGCTTGCATGTCCATCGGTCATCCCCTCGCGGCGTTGTGCCCCAGAGAGTTAAGCCCCTCGCCCGCGATGGCAAGGGCACGCGCCATCACCCAAACGCACCCACGTCATGCGTGATCGCGGTTGCGATTTCCCGCACCATGGCAAACAGGCGCTCGATCGGCGCGAAGATCTCGCGATGCTCCCGGCCATAAGCAGATGTGCCCCGTGGTGCGGCCGGTTCCCCATAGTCCAGATCGGCCGCCGGATCGGACGCCGCGGGGAATATCTCCGCGAGGATACGCAGCGACGCATCGATATCCAGTCGCAGGATCGCAGCTTCCAGTATCGGGCGGGTCACGCCGTGCCGCGGCGAAAAATCCGGGATTTCAGTCGATAGCAGCCATATCCGATGAATCAGGGTCAACCGCAGCGCATGCAGCAGAATCTCGCGGTTCGCCATACGCGGTGCGTCGGGCCACGCGCCGCGCAATGTCAGGTGATCGGCCTGAATACGGCGGAAGAGCGATTGCGCCTTCGCCCAGATATCCAGCCGCTCCAACGCCCGAGCGATCGCCACCAGCGCTTCCTTCCGGCCGGGACGGGTCGTTTGGGAGGCCCGATCCAACCATGTGCCGGGGTCGAGGGTTGCGATCACCGCACGCAAGACGTCGATATCGGAATGCGCCAGGGCATGCGTCGCGAGGTCCATCGCCCGGTGGAAGCGGCGGCTGTTCAAGCGCATGTCGGTGAAGGTTTCCGGATGCCGGGCCGCAGCCGCGCCGAGACCCTGCAGCGTGTTCGCGCACCAGCCAAGCTGCTGCAGGATCGCGTTGTTGGGGATCGCACGCAGTTCTCTTGGGTGGCTGATGCGGGCCGCACCGGACAGGCCGTCCGCCTGACGCGCAGCCGGCCGCGATCCCGTCCGATCGATCAGTGCTGGTCCAAATGCCCCAAGCAAAGCGCCGTATCCCGCGTCTTCCACCAGGCCGCCCATCGCGGCGCGGACGGTGCCGAAAAAATCGGCGGAGAAATCCGGATCGGCATAGACCGGATCCTCGATCGGCCCCGCCGCGGGATGGTAGGTCTGCTCGGCGATGCGCGTGACGGTCGCGAGCGCCAGTTCCGGCGTGCCGAACAGCAGATAGCCGTCGCCGCCTTGAAATGCTGCTTCTTCGCGGACCGCGAGGCCCGCTTTGTTCAATGCCTGGCGCGAGGCCGTCGGCGAAAGATATTTGAGACGATCGGCCAATGAACCGGGGTGCGCGCCTCGGCCAATGCTCTCGCCGTGGGTATCGAACAGAATCACCTCGACATGCGTGACCCCATGGTTTTCCAAGGTTTGCCCAATCTTCAGGCGTAGCCTTTCGATCAGGTAGCTGGCAGCAAGCTGCCCGACATAACGCCCGGAATCGGAATAACCGAACTGTAGGGCAAGGCGCCCGGTCGATTTCAGATACGCCCGGTAGTGCGGGCTTCGCAGTGCCTCGTCCAGGACCACCGCACCCTGTTCGAGCGCCTCGGCCGTTTCGAACAGCGGGCTGATTTCGATATTCTTTTCGACCCCAAACAGGCGAGCGAGCCAAAGGGCGGCGAGGAGGGTGTATCCTGTTTCGGTTTCGGCGATCAAAAAACGTACCGGTGTCGATCCGTCGACGTGCTTCACGATTTGCGCGATGGTCATCATCATGCGTGCCGCGGAGGCCTGTTCACCCAGCAGCGCCCCAAAATCGACCGGGATTGGCGTGACCGTATCCAGCGCGGCATTGATGGCGGCGAACAAAGCCCGGCGGTGGGCCGGTTCCTCGGGTGCGTCGGCGATGCCGAGGCGTTGGCGTACGACGTTGTGAATCTGGGCGGCATTCAGCCGCGTGTGGGTATGTGCCAGCGCTAATCCGTGTGACACCAATCCTGCCCGAGAAACGCACAGCGCTTGGCGGGTGTCCTCATTCGGCGCGGCCGCGATCGCAGCCTCGAACAGCGGCAGGAGCGGTTGCGGGGACGTCAGTGCCCGGTCCCGTTCCTGGATCATGACATGGGCGAATGCCGCGACCCGATCTGCGACCGGTTCAGTGGGGCAGGCGGAAATTTGGGCCTCGGTTGCCGCGAGCGCTGTCGACACGCGGTCCGCGACCTGGGTGCCGGAGACTTGGGCATGTAAGCGCACCAATTGCAGCCGTTTCATTTCCAGGCGGAGTCGCAGCGTGTCCCACCAACCGATATCGGTACGACCATCGGTGTCATACCCGACCCAGGTCGACAGGATGACGGGGCGCGGTGTGAGTTCCGTCCAGCGATCCGGCCACGTGGTTCGGGCGACGGCAAGCAGCGCGGCGTTGAACCGATCGATGGCGTCACGCCCGTTACAGATTGCCGCGACGGATTGATCGAACTCGTCCATCAGGGTGATGGGCGGCGGACGGTGGGATGTAAAGCGCGGCGCCTGGCGGCCGCTGGCGGCCTCGGCCAGCGCCCGACCAACGGGTAATGGCAATGCGAATGTTGGATGGGCGGTGAAGACCGCGGCGGACCGGGTGCGTTCGGCCAGCGATCTGAACGCGGCCCACCGGATTGGGCTGTCATTGGGATCGGGGCGCACCAGATGCTGCGCCAAGTCGGTGAGCACGGCATCGTTGGTGTGCGTATCGACCCCGCCGACGTAGCGCGCAATCCGTTGTGAACGATCATCGAATGCCGCGTCGCGCAGATGCCGGATCAGCCCGGCGATATCGTTTTCCTTCAGGTCGCCATTATCCATCCGCCGCGTGATGGCCAGTGCGATCAGCAGCACCGGATTGCCGAACGGATCCTGTTCCAATCGAGCGCCCAGACGGGCGGTCAGGGAGAGGAGATCATCGGCCAGCAGCGCAATATCGGTCGGCATCCCCGCATGCTGACGGAATTTGTGCGACGCAGCAAGGACGCTGGTGCCTCAGGACAGTCCAACCACCAGTTTGCCGGTATTGCCGCCGCTGAAGAGCATCGCGAGTGCCTGGGGCGCCAAGTCCAGCCCCTCCACCACATGCAGCTTCTGCCGCAAACGCCCGGCACGCAGGTGGTGCGACAGGTAGGCGCGCGCCTCCGCATAGCGGTCGTGGTAGTCAAAAACGAGAAATCCCTGCATGCGTACCCGCTTGCCACCGAGGGCACCGAGGTTGCGGACGCCATATGGCTCCACCGCACCGGCTTGGGAGATACGGCCGCAACTGACCACACGTGCCCCCATGCGGAGTGCCGCCAACGCCCCATCGAGGATTTCGCCGCCGACATTATCGAAATAGACATCGATGCCGCCGGGGCAGGCGCGTCGGATCGCCGCGGCAATATCGGGTTCGGCCTTGTAGTCGATGACCGCGTCCAGTTTCAGCGCATCGCGCAGATAGCCGCATTTTTCGGCACCGCCGGCGATGCCGATGACATGGCACGCTTCGATCTGGGCGATCTGGCAAGCGATCTGTCCAACGCCGCCCGCGGCGCCCGATACCAGCACGATATCGCCAGGCCGCAATGCACCGACGTCGCGCAACCCGAAATAGGCGGTCAATGCCGAGGTGCCCAAGGGTCCGGCCCAGTCCTCGACGGTGCCAACCGACAGGTCCAGCTTCTGGGTCTGGTCGGCGCGCAGCGTCGGGTGCGACTGCCACCCCGTCCGCCCCTGCACCCAATCCCCAACCGCGAACTCTGGTGCGCGGCTTTCCAACACCTGGCCGATACCGCCGGCACGCATAGGCTGCCCGATTTCGACCTGCCGCACATAAGACGGCCCCGCACCGATCCACGACCGCATGGCCGGATCGATGGAGATATAGCGGGTCGCCACCAGAAGCTCTCCGGCGGCGGGCGGGCGCACTGCTTCGACATCCGCGGTGAAGTGCTCCGGACCGGGAATGCCAATGGGGCGTTCCTTCAGCAGAATGCGGTGGTTGTTCATGGGTTGCCTCCCTTCGTCGGGTGCGGGCATGCTGCCGCGAACCGTCCAGGGGAGCAATCGATGCCCGAGATCGTCGCCGAAACCACCGCCGGAAAAGTGCGCGGCACACTCATAGAGGGCGTGGAGGCGTACAAATCGGTGCCGTACGGCGCCTCGACCGCCGGGACGAACCGATTCCTGCCGCCGAAGAAGCCGGTGGCTTGGGCCGGCGTGCGCGACGCCACGGCGTATACAAGCCGAGCACCGCAGGCCGGATTGAGGGCGGCGACGCGCCCGGAACTGGCGAATTTCTCCGGCGCGACCGACAATGCGGCGGAAACCGAGGATTGTCTGACGCTCAACGTCTGGACCCCCGGCCGGACCGGGAAGCGGCCGGTGATGGTGTGGCTGCATGGCGGCGCGTTCTCATACGGTTCGGCCAATTCGGATCGACAGCAGGGCTCCCGCCTGTGCAATCGCGGCGATGTGGTCGTGGTGACGGTCAATCACCGGCTGAATATTTTCGCTCATTTAAATCTGGCGGAGATCTGGGGCCCGGAATACGCACGGTCGGGCAATGCCGGCGTGCTGGATCTCGTCGCGGCATTGGAATGGGTGCGGGATAATATCGCGGCCTTCGGCGGTGACCCGGGGAATGTCACGATCTTTGGTGAATCGGGCGGCGGCGGGAAAGTGTCCACCCTGATGACGATGCCGATGGCGCGCGGCCTGTTCCATAAGGCGATCATCCAAAGCGGCGCCGCCGTGATCCTGGGCACGCCCGGCCGTTCCGGCAAACTCGCCGACATCGTCCTGCGCTTGCTGGGCATCGGGCGTGGCGACCTCGGTAAACTGCAAGCCGTTCCGGTTGGCGACCTGTTGGGCGTGGTCGCGCCGGCGATCAAGGAGCTCGGCCCCGCCGCGCATGCGTTGTTCGATCGCTATCCGTTCGGGCCCGTGGTCGATGGCGACGTTCTGCCAAGGCATCCGTTCGAACCCGACGCCTCGCCGGTGTCGGCCGATATTCCGCTGATTATCGGCGACATGAAGAACGAAATGACCAGCTTCACCGCGACGGTCGATGCGATCTGGAACCGCACGCTGACGGAAGCGCAGGCCCGCGACCGCCTGTTCGCCATTGCAGGCCGTCACGCCGATGGCGTGATCGAGACCTACCGCCGCCTTTACCCCCGATCGAACCCGGCACAGCGTTTTTTGGCCGCGACGACCGATTCCAATTTCCGTGTCCGCTCCCTCGCGGTCGCGCAGCGGAAGGCCGCACAAAAACAAGCGCCGGTCTGGATGTACTCGTTCGAGTGGGAAACGCCGCTGTTCGATGGACGTCTCGGTGCGCCACATGCGCTGGATGTCCCGTTCTGTTTCGATACGATCGACCTGACCAATGCCACCGATCTCAGTCCCGGTGCGAAAAAGGTCGCGGCAATCATGGCATCGACCTGGATCGCCTTCGCGCGATCCGGCAATCCGAATAATCAATCGATCCCGCACTGGCCGGCCTACAACACGGTGGAACGGCCGACGCTTCTTCTGGATGTCGAACCCCGAATCGAAAACGATCTGCGCGGCGACGCCCGGCGTCTTTGGCAGGGTATCGCCGGCACGGAAGCCTGACGTGAAGGCGCTGCTCACAACCCTCGATCCCGCCGCACCCATGGCGGTGCGCGATGTACCGGATCCCGAACCGACGCCGCATCAGGCGCTGGTGGCGGTCAAGGCGTTTTCGCTCAATCGCGGTGAACTCCAGTCCATCGTGCGAAATGGCGTTGGCTGGATACCGGGCCAGGACATCGCCGGAACCGTGGTGCGGGCGGCCGCGGATGGCAGCGGGCCGCCCATGGGATCGCGCGTCGTGGCGCTGACCGACGAACTGGGATGGGCCGAAATCGCAGCAGTCGATGGGCACCGAATGGCTGTGCTGCCCGATCATGTGACCTTCGCACAGGCCTGCACCCTCCCGGTTGCCGGTCTCACGGCGTTGCGCTGCGTGCGCCTCGGCGGGGCGATCGTCGGACGCCGGGTCCTGATCACCGGGGCGGCCGGCGGCGTTGGCACGCTGGCGGTGCAGATCGCGGCCCATTCCGGTGCCCACGTAACGGCCGTCGTCGGGCGTGCCGATCGAGCCGCCGGCCTGCGGGAGATGGGGGCAGCCGAGGTCGTCGAGGGGATCGAAAGCGCCAGCGGCCGCTGCGCGCTGATATTGGAATCCGGCGGTGGAGCATCGCTGTCCGCCGCTGTCCAACGCGTCGAACCGCACGGCACGATCGCGGTCTATGGCAATTCGTCGGCAGCTGAATCGACGATTGGTTTTGGGGATTTTCGCGGCGCCCAGAATGCCCGCATCCAAAGCTTCTTCTACTTCACCTCGGAGCCGGAGGAGCAGTTCGCACCGGACCTCGCGCTGTTGGTATCGATGGTGGCAAATGGGAGCCTAAAGCCCGTTATCGGTGCCGAGCAGAGCTGGTCGGATTTCACGACGGTGGCGGAGGCACTGCGGTCGCGTCGCATCCAAGGCAAGGCGGTTTTTCGCACCGGCCCCTAAAGCAGCCGCACCAGCCGATCGAACTCCGCCACGCTCAACGTCTCCGCCCGGCGGTCAGCCGCGATCCCCGCGCGGTCCAGCAACGTCTGCCCCCCAAGAGGCTTGAGAGATCCACGCAGCATCTTCCGTCGCTGGCCGAAGGCCGCCGCCGTCAGACGCTCCATCCGCGAGAACAATTCGGGCTCCGGCTGATCGTCGTGCGGCGTGAAACCGACCACCGCCGACCATACTTTCGGTGGCGGGACGAAAGCATCCGGCGGCAGCCGCACCATGATATCCACATGGCCGACCCATTGCGCCAGCACTGAAAGGCGTCCGTAAGCCTCGGTATCCGGAGCGGCGCAGATGCGTTCCGCGACCTCTTGCTGAAACATCAGGGTCAGCCGTTCCCAGGCGCGTCCTTGCCGCAACCAACCGACCAGCAGGGGCGAGGCGATGTTGTACGGCAGGTTCGCGACAATATGCCGGGGGGCCGGAACAAGCGTGGTCAGATCCATCCGCAGCGCATCGCCCGCGACGATCCGCAGTCGATCGCCCGCCGTCGCCGCGAGTTCCTCCATGATCGCAACCGCACGGTCATCGACCTCGACGACCGTGACATCCGCGGCCGCGGTATCCAGCAACGCACGCGTCAGCCCACCCGGCCCCGGCCCCACCTCCACCACGTGCCGTCCCGCGAGGTCACCCGCTGCTCGGGCAATGCGTGCGGTGAGGTTGATGTCGAGGAGAAAGTGCTGCCCCAGCGACCGGCGCGCATCCAATCCGTGGCGGGCAATGACCTCCCGCAGCGGCGGCCGGTCGGTCAGGCGCCGCCTCCACGAATGTCGATGTTCGCGCCGCGCCGAAGGTCCCGCAATATCTGACGGGACAGCAGTTCGATGCGATCGCCCTGAATCTGATTGGCGATGTCCTGCCGGCTGAGCGTGGCCATGTTCTTATGTTCACGCGCGCAGACCATCACCATTGTGACGCCATCGGCGGCAATGAGCGGCTGACTGACCTTGCCCAGCGGCATCGTCGCGAGCAGTTGGCGCAGCGCCGGCGGATTCACGCTTTCCAGCCGCAACTCACCGGGATTAGCAGGGTGGTTCGCGTCGTTGCTGGCTTTCGCGGTCGCCTCCATCGCATCGCAGTCATGCAAGGTGGCAGTCAGGCCACGCGCTTTCTCGACGACCTGACGCTGGGCATCGGTCGGTGCCTGTGGGTTGAGCGGGGTTGGGAACGGCATGAACAATTCCCGGACGCTCACCGCCGTCGACATATCCTGGCCAACGGAGCGTTTGCCCTGCAGCGTCACGATACTGAACCCCCCGGCGACCTTGACGGGATTGCTGACCGCGCCAGGTGGCATACTGGCCACCAGGGCGGCGATTTCCGGATCCATCTGATTGGCTTGAATCCATCCACGAGACCCACCTTCCAGCGCGCTTTGGCTCTGGCTGAACTGGGCGGCGACCAGTGGGAATGGCGCACCCCGTCGCAATTCCGCGATCACGGTTTCGGCAAATCGCTGCGCGTCCGCGGCATGCGCGGGGTCGTCGATCGGGACGAAGATTTCGCCGATCCGATATTCCACCTGTCCGTTCGCCTGGCTGCGCAGACGAAGCTGCTCGTCGATTTCAGCCGGCGCGACTGTCACCTTGTCGGCGAGCAAACCGCGCAGGAGCTGTATCCAACCAAGCTGCGCGCGAATCTGGTCGACCAGAGTACGCTGGCTGACGCCGATCGCAGCCAGCTTCTGCCGCAGCATGCCCGGCTGCATCCCGTTCCGTTGCTCGATGTCCCGGATCGCGGCACCGATATCCTTGTCGGTCACCACCACCTTTTGATCGCGCGCTGCGTGAATACGCAGTCTCTCGTCCACCAGTTGTCGGATGATCTGGGGCCGCAAGCGGTCGATCACGTCCTGGGTCATCCCCAAGCCGGTGGACAAGGCAAAGAATCTGGTGCGGCTTTCGACATCGTCGTTGGTAATCACATCGCCGTCCACCACCGCGACGATCCGGATTCCCGGTGGTGTTGCCTTCGCGGCCGGCGCAGCCCTTCCCGCCTGGGGGGGCGCCGCGTTGCCGTGTATCGGCAGAACCGTCAGGCCGATTGCCAGGCCGGCGAGCGCGAGGGCGCAGCCAGAGGTGAGGAAACGGGATGCGACGAAAGCACGCGACATGCTTGGGGTTTCCAATCTCAGGGTTGTCCCGCGGTCACAGGGCTCGGTATCCGAACGTCCCGACCGTCTTGAAGGTGAATAGCAGCAACAGGCTGGTGGAGCTGGTTTGGGAGAGATAGGTCGTGTTGGTGTGAACGAGTTTCAGGTCTAACTTGAAGCACTCGTCATCGTAAACCAGGTCGCCGCCATAGCTGACCATCTGGTTGGTGGCAAGATTGCGCCGGGCGTAGGCGCTGAGCTTGTATTTACCCCAATTCGAAGTGGCCGCGAGGCTGACTTCATTGCGCGGGCTATAAAAACCGGACGTGGATGGCGGCGGGGCAGCTTGCTGGTAGTAAGTATAGGAGTTGAAGGCCGAATAAGTGTAGCCGCCGCTGATGCGGAACCTTGGGGTGCCGAAGGAGGCGATGGCATCGGACATGCGCGTTGCCCCGGTTCGGGCGTCCAGCCGGGTCCGATAGGTAAGGTCGGCCCAGGCGGTTGGCGCGAACGTCCCGCGCGCGACGACGTCGGACACCTGATTATACAAGCCGGACGATACCGGAAAGAGATCGTCCTTGTAGGTCCGATATGACTGCCCGACCATGCCGTCGAATGTGGTGCCCCCAAGATACCAGGCGCCATGGATCGCGGCGTTCAGACGCGTGCCGCCTTCCTGCCGGTCGATGCCGGGAAAGCGGTTGAACCCGAACAGGTTTACGTCGCTGAAATCGAAATCGAAGCTGTCCTCGTTGGGGATACGGGAGAGTTGGCGCTGCCCGGCACGCGGCGCGAGAATGAGCTGCGCCATCGGCTCGATGAGCTGGGTGCCCCAAGCGCCCGAATCACGAGCGAACGGCCACCGCCAGTCGATGGCGATTTGGGGCAGGGCTCGTCCGGTGTCGATCCGGCCCGCCCGGCCGAAATTCGGCTGGGCGTTGTTGTCGCTCGCGTCGTACGCCGCGGCGTCGCCGTGCAGGGTAACCTTCCACAGGTCGCCGTACGCGCCAGTGAACGGCCGTTCATAGTTGACGGTCAGGTTGGCGCGCCGCGTGTTCGTGCCCACGCCACGCATGATGTTGAACGCCCCCATGTCCAATGAGAGCCGTCCACCCCAAGCGTCCGGTTGGCCAACGAAGCTGTATATGAAGCGCGGTGCGACCACCGGCAGATTGGTATCCGCGACTGTGGTCGAGAGGCTCTGATAGGAAATGACGTCGAACCGCGTGTACGACCCCTGGCCGAACCCTTCAGCATAAAGCGTGCTTGGCAGCAGGTTGAGCGAGCCCTGGAGGTCCATCCCGGTGTGGAAGTCGCGCAGATAAATCAGCGACGATGCCCGGTTGATATCGAAACCCCAACGCCAGGTGTCGTCATAGGAGAACTGTCCGCGCGCCACGACGGTGCCTTGAGCAGTACCGTTCAAATAGCCGCCGGACACGTTCACCAGCAGCGTGCCATCGTTGAACGCGCGCCGGTACTGCACGTCGCCCTGCGGTCCGGCTTTGGAAGTGAATGTCGGAACGAAGGTCGCGTCGGACTGCGTGTCGATTGCCCAGTAGTAGGGGACGCCGACGAACGCGCCAACGTTGGACGAATTGCCCGCCCATGGCACCATGAACCCGCTCTGCCGGGGCGTGGAAGGATCGGGCGCCGCCAGAAAGGGGAAATACGCGACCGGCAGGCCGTCTATCTCCAGCGTCGCGTCATAATACTCGATCATCTTGTGCTCGACGTCTTGCACGCCGCTTCGCGCGCGCAACTGCCAGAGCGGCGCCTTGGTCGGATCGGCGGTGCATAGATCGCAGGACGAATAGACGACCTTCGAAAGTTCGTTGAGCTCCCCATTGGTCCGGCGCCCGCCATTCGCGGCCATGCGCCCGTTCTGCGCCAGCAGAGCGCCCACCCCGTTGAACACGCCATCCCGCATGTTGTTCGACAGCACCGCCGAATTCGCGAACAGCATCTCGCCGTCGGGTTCAAGCAGGGCGATATGCCCGGTCGCGGTCGCGACCCCGGTATTGCGGTTGAACACCACCTGATCCGCGCGAAGAACGTGATCGTTCTGCCAAGCCTCGACCATGCCGCGCGCGATCACGAGCGAATGCTCCCGATCATAATCGACCTGGTCGGCTGAGAAAGTGACCGGTGCGTTATTCGAAGCCGTGGCATGACCGGTGGACGTCGGCAGCGCGAATTGCGCGCATGCCGGGACGAACGGCAATCCCATCAGGCCGGCCGCGAACAGCGCGGTGAAGAGGAGGGTGCGGTAAAGTTCGATCCTGCGTGGCATGGTCAACCGTCTTCCGTATGCAGCAGCAGGGCAAGGGCCAGCATCATCCCGGACAAAGCAGGCGCCCAGGCAGCGAGTACCACGGGGATGGCTCCGGACTGGCCAAACTCCGCCGCGACCTTGGAGACCATAAAGAGTGCAAAGCCGGTGGCAACGCCACCGCCGATCATCCTGGCCACACCACCGCGGCGGGCCGGCCGCATGGAAAAGCCCGCGGATACAAGCGCCATCGTCGCCGTCAGCAGCGGCAGTGCCAACAACGCCTGAAAATGCAGCCGGTGGCGGATGGACGAAAAACCTGACCGGTCCAGAAGACCGATGAAATCCGGCAAGGTCCATACCGACAAGGTATCGGGCGAAGCAAAGCTGTCCTGGACCCGACCGACCGTCAGGTCAGTCGGCAAGGACACCAGATGCGGCGGCTCGGGCAACTGGTCGGGCCGGATCGAGCGGGCATTCTCGAGCGCCCAGCTACCTTGTTGGAGCGTGGCACGCGCGGCTTCGATCCGGGTGATCAGATGGTCGCCGGCGTCGAGACGAAACACGCTCAGATCCCGCGCGCTGAGTTGACGGCCGTGCAACTCGACCCCATGCGCATGGATAATCGCCACCCCCTGCGGCGTCAGCGCCCTGTCGGCCTGCCGAAGCCACAACTCGCCCCCGTTCAGCGCCAGGGGGCCCCCGCCATTCTTGAGGTAGGCGTTATCGAGTGCCTCCGCACGTGCGAGCATGACCGATGACACCGGGCTGATGCCGGCGGTGGCGACGACGCCAAGAAGCATGGCGCAAATCGTCGGGGCCGCGAGGAATTCCCACGCCGATATGCCCGCCGCCCGAGCGACGATCAGCTCCGAGGAGCGGGTAAGGCGCCAGAAGCAGAGGATACCGCCAAGCAGAATGGCGAACGGCAGAATTTCCATGGCGATGTAGGGCAGGCGCAGCGCCGCGATCTCGCTGACCAGACCGAACGTGGCGTCCGGCCAGCTCGCGGAACGCCGGAGCAGCTCGATGAAGTCGAACATCGACACCAACCCCGACAGAGCCAGGATCATCCCGACCGTGGCGATCATGAACTGGCGGGAAATGTATATGGAAAGTGTGACCGCGACGTTCATGAGGCAGCCGGCGCCATGCGTGCGGCGCGTAAGCGTTCCGCCCACCAGTCGGGTACTACCAGCATCCAAAGGCATACCAGCGCCGGTGCCACCGCCTGTACCCACATGAGCGGGATCAGGGCGTTGTTCCGCGCGGCCAGGTTGTTAATGGCCAGCCCCAGGGCCAGCAAACCAACGACCACGCCGACCGCCACCAAAGGCCGCAGGAAGCCACCATGCCGCCGGAATGCACCCAACAACACCGAGACCAGGGCAACGAACGCGAATGACAGCGTCGACAGCGGGCTCGACAGCCGCTTATGCCCCTCGGCGATCCATTTCGTTCGATCGCGGTCGTGCGCGAGGCTGGCATCCAGGAGTTGCCTCGTCGAAACCTCGGACATGTCAGGCGGACGCACGCCGGCGTCCGCGGCTCGGTCGCCGAGATCGATTTCATTTTGGTCGAAGGTCAGCATATTCAGCCGGCCGGTCTGGTGGTCGATTTCCTGCCGGCTGCCATTGAACAGAACCGCCCGTGGCCCGTTTGTGCCCTCGGCCAGACGACCGCTTTCGGCCAGGATCGTGGCCCGGGCATTCTGGTCGCGGTCATCCTGCACCAGGATGCCGTTGAGCGTACCGTCGGCACCGCGAGACCGCACATAGACCGTCAGTTTATCCGAAATCTGCGTGAAGACCCCTTCCTGAAGAAGGAACGCCGCCATCCGGTTGCGAATGTCCCATTGGAACTGTCGGAACGACGCAAGCGTTGTCGGCACCACCCAGAGATTGAGGACATAGCCCAACACCGTGACCAGGATCGCGAGCGCCAAAGCGGGGCGCGCCATGCCGAACGGGGACACCCCGGCGGAACGGATCACCGTCAACTCGCGGTCGCCGTTCAGCCGCTGATAGATGAACTGCACCACGACATAGGTCGTGATGGGCAGGATCACCGCGACAAAGCTGGGGATCAGCAAGGACGTGAGCCGAAGGAACACCGTCATCGACAGGCCGCGATTGACCACCAACTCCACGAAACGCAGCGACTGGGTCAGCCAGATCAGAGCGGTCAGTCCACCGGTCACGGCAATCAGCGCCAGCCCAAGCTGGCGGAAGATATACTGATCGAGCCATGTGACGAGTTTGCCGGAGCGCATGGCGGGGTTTTGCGGCACGGCGGGCGGCGATGCAACCCGAACTACGGTAACACCTTCCCTGGGTTCATGATCCCCGAGGGGTCGAGCGCGGCTTTGATCCGCTGCATGATCGCCAGCTCCGCGCCGCCGCGCCAATCCGGCATCATGTAAGGCTTCAGCCGGCCAATGCCGTGTTCGGCCGAAAAGCTCCCGTCGTACTCGCGCACAACCTCATTCACCGCGTCCATGATCGGGTGGTCCTGTTCCAGGAACCAGGCGGGGTCGGCATCGACCGGCTGCTCCAGATTAAAATGAATGTTGCCGTCGCCCATGTGGCCGAAAGGCACGCAGCGCACCCCCGGGATCAATGCTTCGCAGGCTGCCGTCGCCTTTTCGATGAAGGCCGGCACCTTGGACACGGGCACGGACACGTCGTTCTTCACGCTGGCGCCCTCACGCTTTTGGGCTTCGGAGTGTTCCTCCCTTAGCCGCCAGATCGCCGCGCGCTGGGCATCCGACTCGGCGATCGCGGCATCCAGAACCACACCGTCCTCAAGCGCTTTTTCAAGGATTTCTTCCATCGCGCCGCGCATGCCCGCGTTCGGACGCGGTGTGGCGAGTTCGACCAACGCGTAGAACGGGGCTTTTTCCGCCAGCGGCAGCACGGCGTTGGGGATGTGCTTCAGCACGAAATCGGTTCCCAGGCCGGACATCAGTTCGAACGCGCTGATCGAGGCCGCGTCGTAGGCCTGGACCCGGGCGAACAACTCCAATGCCTTGTGGGCGTTTTCCAGGCTGCAAAAGGCGACGGCGACATCCTTCGGCGCCGGTGCCAGCTTCAGCACGGCGGCGGTGATAATGCCAAGCGTGCCTTCGGACCCAACGAAAAGCTGGCGGAGGCAGTAGCCGGTATTGTCCTTGCGCAGACGCCGCAGCCCGTTCCAGATCGTGCCGTCGGGCAGAACGACCTCCAGCCCCAGAACCAGATCGCGGGCATTGCCGTAGCGCACGGTGTTGTTGCCGCCGGCGTTGACGGCAAGCACGCCGCCGATCTGCGCCGTGCCTTCCGACGAGATGGAAAGCGGCAGCAGGCAGCCCTTGTCCGCCGCGGCAAGCTGGGCGGCTTTCAGTGTCACCCCCGCCTCGATTGTCAGGGTCATGTCGACAGGGTCGAGGTCGCGGATTCGGTTCAACCGAACGGTGCTGAGCACCAGTTCGGAATTGTCCTCGTTCGGCACCGCGCCGCCGACCATCGACGTGTTGCCGCCTTGCGGCACGATCGGTGCGCCGGCTTCGGCGCAGAGCCTGACGACATCCGCCAATTCCTGGGTCGTCCCCGGCCGGATCACCGCCTGCGTGCGTCCGGAATATAGCTTGCGCCAGTCCTGCGCGTAGGCGGCGGTATCCGATGCCTCGGTCAGCAGGCCGCGATCCCCCACGATCGCGCGGATACGGTCAAGCAAAGCGGCGGTGTTGGGCATCGATTGTCAGTCCTTAAATCACAAATTCGGTTTCGAACGTCTTGCTGGTCGCCACGATGCTCTCGGGGTTGAGTTCGCCTTTGGCAGCCAGGGCGTCGATCGCCTCGAAATACCGTTCCTGGCCGCCCGGCAGGCCCCATTCCAGGATTTTACCGCGGGCGGCGCCAATATTCTTGAACGCGTGCACGGTTTCCTTGGGGACATAGACCATCGTACCCGGACCGGCGGTGACGTCCCTGCCTCCGACAGATAGCGCGAACGTGCCTTCGAGGATGAAGAAATACTCGTCGTGGTCGTGGTGGAAATGCGGCGGTGGTCCCTGGCCGGGATCGAGGTCCGCGACCAGCGCGGCAAAAGAGCCGCCGGTATCGTCGGCGCGCAGCATGACGTTCATGGCAATGCCGAAGGGTTTGATGTCGCTACCCTCGCCGGGTCCGACGATTTTGGGGGCGGGCATGATGGCTCCTGGTTCACGTAGTGCCGCAATGATGCCTCTCGCGCTGCCCATGGGAAAGAGGGCGCGCTTGCGGCGGACGCGGCGTCGGGCAACGATGGGGACGGAATTCAAGGATCGAAATCGATGCAGACCCGCCGTACCATCCTCGGCGCGCTCGTGGCCGCGCCCGTTCTGGGCACCAGGCTGGCGCGCGCCGACGCCCAGACCATTCGCATCGCCGTTCAACCCGGCATGACCTATCTCGCGCTGAACGTGATGCAGCACCGATCGCTGCTGGAAAAGCACGCGCCTGGGGTGAAGGCCGAGTTCGTGCGGCTGGCCGCTGGGAACAACGTCAACGACGCGGTGTTGTCAGGCGCGGTCGATGTCGGCGCCACCGGCGTGCCGGCCTTCCTGCTGATGTGGGCAAAAACCCGCGGCTCGGCGAACGTGATGGCCATCGCCCCGTTCAACAACATGCCCTTGGTGCTGATCACCCGGAACCCGGCCATCCACTCGGTCAAGGACATCGGCCCCAACGACCGTATCGCGCTGCCGGGTGTGGGCGTGTCCAGCCAGTCGATCATGCTGCGGATGGAGGCCGCGCGACTCTACGGCGACGCGAATTTCCAAAAATTCGAGCCGATGGAGGTCAATCGCGGCCACCCCGACGCCATGGCCGCCCTGCTCGGCAATACCGAGATCAACTGCCATTTCTCCGCCGCCCCCTACCTGCAACGGGAACTCGCGGTGCCCGGCATCCACGCGATCCTGTCGTCGAGCGACGTCTATGGCGGGTCGGGCACGATCGGCGTCCTCTTCGCGATGAAGAAATTTCGCGATGCCAATCCCGCCTTGATGGCCGCGTTCATCGCCGCGACCGAGGAGGCAATGGGGGTGATCAAAAACGATCTGCATGGGGCGGCGGACGCCTACATGGCGGTCTCCGGCGACAATGCAAGCCGGGAGGAGGTGGAGAAGGTGCTCGCCGATCCCACGACCGTGTTCGACATCCAGCCGCGTGGCACGATGAAGGTGGCCGAGTTCATGCACCGCACCGGCTCGATCAAGGTCATGCCAGAGAACTGGCAGGCGATGTTCGTGCCGGAGCTGCACGGAAAGGCGGGGAGTTAAACTCCCCGCCTTTTACTCACGCTGCCGCCGCCAACTCTCCGTTGATGACCAGCCCGTCGTGCCCGCCGGACACATGCACGACGTCGCCGTCCTTCACGGTACCCTCCAGGATCGCCCCGGCGAGCAGGTTCTGCAGCGACCGCTGGATCACCCGCTTCAGCGGACGTGCGCCATAGGTGCTGTCGTACCCCTCATTGGCCAGCCAATCCAGGGCGGATCGATCCAGATCCAGCTCGATCTTGCGATCCGCCAGCAGCTTCCGCAGGTTGGCCAATTGGATCGTCACGATCGATGCCATATCGGCCCGTTGCAGGCGGCGGAACAGGACGATCTCGTCCAGGCGGTTCAGGAACTCCGGCCGGAAATGCGCCCGCACCGCATTCATCACCTGGCCCTGCACCATCTCGACCTTCTCGCCTTCCGGCTGCGCGGCCAGCACGTCGGAGCCGAGGTTGGATGTCAGCACGATGATGGTGTTCTTGAAATCCACCGTCCGTCCCTGGCCATCCGTCAGCCGCCCGTCATCCAGCACCTGCAGCAGCACGTTGAACACGTCCTCGTGCGCCTTTTCGACCTCGTCGAACAGGATCACCTGATACGGACGTCGGCGCACCGCTTCGGTCAGCACACCGCCCTCGTCGTAGCCAACATAGCCCGGAGGCGCTCCGATCAACCGCGACACGCTGTGCTTCTCCATGAACTCGCTCATGTCGATCCGCACCATCGCCCGATCGTCGTCGAACAGGAACGAGGCCAGCGCCTTGGTCAGTTCGGTTTTCCCGACGCCGGTCGGCCCGAGGAACAGGAACGAGCCGATCGGCCGGTTCGGATCCTGCAAGCCCGCCCGAGCACGCCGGACGGCATGAGCCACGGCGACAATGGCCTGATCTTGGCCGACCACCCGCTCCCGCAGGGTGTCCTCCATTTTCATGAGTTTCGACCGTTCGCCTTCCAGCATCTTGTCGACCGGGACGCCGGTCCAGCGCGACACGACGCCGGCGATGGCTTCCTCATCCACCGCTTCGTTGACAAGCTTGCCGTCGGACTCCTTGCCCAGCAGGCCCTCGATCGCTGGGATCACGCCATAGAGCAACTCCGATGCCCTGGTCAGATCGCCGTTGCGTTGCGCGACCTCGGCTTCCGCGCGGGCGGTTTCCAGCCGTTCCTTCAGTTTCTGCGCCTCGACAACCTCGCCTTTTTCCGCCTTCCAGGCGGCGGTCATGGCGTTGGCCTTCTCTTCGAGGTCGGACAACTCCTTTTCGAGCTTCGTCAGTCGATCCTTCGACGCCGAGTCGGTTTCCTTACGCAGTGCCTCCCGCTCGATCTTCAGCTGGATGACGCGACGGTCGAGTTCGTCGAGCGCTTCCGGCTTACTGTCGATCTGCATACGCAGACGGGACGACGCTTCATCCATCAGATCGATCGCCTTGTCGGGCAGAAACCGGTCGGTGATGTAGCGGTTGGACAAAGTCGCCGCCGCGACCAGCGCACCATCGGTGATCCGCACGCCATGGTGGGTTTCGTATTTCTCCTTGATCCCGCGCAGGATGGAGATCGTGTCCTCCACCGAAGGTTCGCCCACGAACACCGGCTGGAACCGGCGTGCCAGCGCCGCGTCCTTTTCCACGTGCTTGCGATATTCGTTCAGCGTGGTCGCACCGACGCAGTGCAGCGTGCCGCGCGCCAGCTCCGGCTTGATCAGGTTGGAGGCATCCATCGCCCCGTCCGCCTTGCCGGCACCGACCAGGGTGTGCATCTCGTCGATGAACAGGATGATCTCGCCGTTCGCGCCCTCGATCTCCTTCAGGACGGCCTTCAGCCGTTCCTCGAACTCACCGCGGTATTTCGCGCCGGCGACCATGGCGCCGAGGTCCAGCGACAGGAGCTTCTTGCCCTTGATCGCCTCCGGCACATCGCCGTTGACGATGCGCAGCGCAAGACCTTCGACGATCGCGGTCTTGCCGACGCCCGGCTCACCGATCAGCACCGGGTTGTTTTTCGTGCGGCGCGCCAGAACCTGAATGGTGCGGCGGATCTCCTCATCCCGTCCGATCACCGGGTCGAGTTTGCCTTCCCGAGCGATGGCGGTCAGGTCGCGGGCGTATTTCTTCAGGGCGTCGAAATTGTCCTCGGCGTTCGCGCTGGTGACCTTGCGGCCCTTGCGGATATCGGTGATCGCCTTTTCCAGCGCCTGCGGCGTGACGCCGGCCTGTTTCATGACCCGCCCAGCCGGGGTATCCGAGGCGACGAGTGCCAGCAACAACCGATCCTGCGCCACGAATTCATCGCCCGCTCGGGTTGCGGACTGCTGCGCGGCATCCAGAATACGCACCAGCTCTGGCGTGATCTGCGGCTGCCCCGCACCGGTGCCGCTGACCTTGGGATTGCGCGCGACCTCGGCTTCCACGCCTGTCAACGCGATCTTTGGGTCGCCCCCCGCGGCTTTGATCAGGCCGGCAGCGGCGCCTTCCTCATCGTCCAACAAAGCTTTCAGCAGGTGGTCGGGGCCGATCCGCTGGTGAAACTCGCGGATGGCGATCGTTTGCGCCGCTTGCATAAAACCGCGGGCGCGCTCAGTGAATTTTTCTATATCCATAACCATTTGTCCCTATGCTCAGGCGACAGGCCTAGTGGAATCCCAAATATGGCAACGTCCACGCGGCCTTCAGGCTTCAAGTAGGTGGTGGCAGGCACGCACTCAAGGGGGACCGATCCATGCGTATCGAATATCTGTATCGCTTTCCGGTCAAAGGCCTTACCGCGGAAGCGCTTGACGACGCGACGGTGGACGTCGGCGGCACGATCCCGTGGGACAGGGCTTTTGCTCTGGCGCAAGGGGACTCGGGCTTCGATCCGGCCAATCCGGTCTGGCTGCCCAAGCGGAATTTCATGTGCCTTGCCTTCAACGCACGCGCGGCGAAGCTGGCGGCCTTCTTCGAGCCGTCTTCGGGCGCGATGACACTGCGCGGACCGGACGGCGCCGAAATCTGCGAAAATGCCCTGCGTCCGGAGGGGCGGGCAAAGCTGGGTTCTTTCCTCACCTCCTATCTTGACGAGGAGGCACGCGGCACCCCGCAATTCGTCTGTGCGGAGGGGCATACCTTCGCAGACGGCCGCGGCAAGACGCTCAGCCTGATCAACATGGCAAGCCTGCATGATTTTGAATCGAAAGTCGGTGCCCGGCGTCATCGCCGCCGGTTCAGAGCCAACGTCTGGTTCAGCGGCGCGCCGCCCTGGGCTGAACGGGAATGGATCGGGCAGGAGATGCAGATCGGCGGGGCGGTGGTGAAAATCGTGAAAAACATCCCCCGCTGCCCGGCCACGCAGGTCAACCCGATCACGGCCGAGCGCGATGCCGATCTGGTTTCAGAACTACAGAATTTCTATGGTCACAAGGATATGGGCGTCTACGCCGAAGTCGTCGAAGCAGGCCGTTTCGCGGTCGGCGATGCCATGGAGGTATTTGCGGCGAGATAGAAACCGGGTCGCCGGCTTCGCTAGGGGATCATAGCGCGAAGCCGGCTGACGCCGCCGCGGTACCGCGGCCGAGATGTGGGGAGCATCTCGTGTAACGGTATGTAATGCCGCCTATTTTCGGATTCAAGCGTGAATTTTCGTCTCAAATGTAATCGCAAACGCACGATGTGGTCGATCAGGGGGTTTCGTAACCAATCGACAGTATCAGTGGTCGCGGCGCGGTTCACCCAGAATGCCTAGAAGAGCCGCGGTATAGGCCGCCTGATCGTTCTCCCGCGCCAGCCGTGCCAGAGCGGATTCGCGCAATCGGCGCCACAGTTCTTCATCGCGATGAAGCGCGATGATATGCGCGGCGAATGCCGAGGGATCGCTTGGGTCTGCCGCCAACAGGTCCTGGCCTTCAATCCAATCCAGTTGATGCCGCAACAACGCCGTGGCCACAACCGGCAGACCGAATGACGCCGCTTCGTGAACCTTGTAGGGAGCGCCCGCCGCGAAACGTGTGGGAGCGATAAAGACCCGGTGGGATGAATACAGCGATGCGAGGTTGGCGACAGCGCCCCGTAACGTTATCCGAGGGTGATGCGCGAACCGCTCCAAACTGACCCCGGGCGCGGTATAGCCAGCGATCGTCAGGCGCGTTTCCCACCGCAATTCCTGTTCCACAATCGGCATAACACTGTCGACGAACCAGCAAAGACTGTCGTAGTTTGGACTGTCCATGCGATGAATGGCGCCGACGAACAGCATCCCGGCGCGCTGCGCGAACGGACGTGGCGACGGGCGCGGCGATCGCACATGGCCGAGAACATGCACATCGCGGAATCCCGCATCGCGTATCACCGCGGCTTCGGCGTCGCTCACCGCGACAATGGCTTGGCAGATCGGCGCGTTGGACAGTTCACGCCGCGCGGCCCCGCCGATATCGTAACCGCGTCCCTCCAACCGAGCCAAGGCGGCCTCCCGTTCGGATGCGAGGGCTTCGGTATCCAGAACGATGGCGGGCGGCTTCGGATCGGTGGCGAAAACCTCATCCAAAATGGACCGAATACGATCCAGATTGTGCGTGCGGGCAATCCAGACCGTGTCGTAGACACCTTGGCGCAACCGCAGGAATTCCGCCAGGCGCGATACGTTCCAATCGTGCATGACCTCCACGGTGTCGGGCATGTCGGCATAGACGCTCGCGAGACCGAACCGGCAGCCGTTCACAGGGAAGATCGTGACGGCGAAACCGGTCGCGGCCATGATCGAAACCAGATCGTTGCCACGCACGAAGCCCGAACCGATGCCGCGCAGCGGGATCGTGTCGTCAATATAAAGCACCCGTCGCCGCTCGGCATCGGCGTATCGTGCGATCGGGATCACCCGCCCATCGGCGTCATGACAGGCGTTCAAAAACATGGCGTGCGCTTCGGCATCGATCGTCGGCGTACCGGCCGGATCCGGATCGCGCCAGACGGTGACCATTGCCGCGGGATCATAGACAACTCGAAGCCCTGCCTCGATCGCGCGCACGCAAAGTGCGGCCGCTGCATGATCGGTCGCCGGCGGCCGCCCGCCATGTTCAATCGATGTCTGGAGCACCGACGTTCGCACCGCCAAAATCGCGGCACCGCAAAAATGAACATCGCGCACGAAATTCGCTTCAGCTGCGAGAGGTGACCTGCCTTGGAGGTAGGCGTGGGTCTGTCCATTCCGCCAAACGATATAGCTGGCGGAGGTCAGCAGCCCGTCGGCATCCAGAACTTTGCCACCCACTGCGGCGATGCCGACATCCGACCGCAGCCGCCGTGCAAGCGCACCGATCGTGCCGGGCGCGATCTCGATGCCATCGCTCAACACAATGGTTGCCTCGCCGCGTGCGAAGCCAACACCCGCGGCGATCGCCGCTTCGTCCCCAACGGATGCGTCGAGGTACTGCAGGATCGCGCCGACGACGAAGCGCCCGATGTCGCTGTCGCCCAATACCATGAGGACCAGCTCGATATCTTCGGGCGTGTTGTTGCGCAGCGACGACAGCGTCGCCAGGGTCGCGGTCAGATCGCCCCGCACGGCCATGACGATACTGACGATAGGATCCCCGGCGCAGGCGAACGTCAGCGGCGCGCGACCGATGGCAGGTAACAGCGCCATTGCCTTGCGGCGGTACAGCGTGCGGGCACGTGCGCGCTCGATCTGTTCAACCTCCGGCGGGCTGGCCGGCAGTCCGCTCGCCTTGCCGATGCTGAGCCAATGGGTAAAAGCATCCGGCGCTTCCCCCTGAAGGATGCTGTCCCGGACCGAATCCCTGGACGCATACCACTCCAAATCGATGTGTGGCGCTGGTGTTCGTAGCTCCACACTGCCATATCGCAGAAAATGCGCATAGCCGTTTCGGAAAGACCGAGCCTCGACAGCTAGAGACAGCCCGGGGTCGCGGGACAGATACCAGTCCTCAGAAAAATCCGGGTTGGGATCGAATGCGGTCGGAGTATCGTTGCAGAGATAGTGTTCCAGTGCCGACCGGAACGTATTGCGCGCGACTCCCGAATAGCGATCCAAATACCATGATGCATCAAAATGACGACTTGTCTCCCAAGGGGGGCTGCCGCGCTCCAGGCCGATCAGATAGTGCTGAAACGGCCCGATTTTCTCGGCCGCCTCCCGTTCGACCGAACCGAGGTGATCCAGATAATAGAGCGGGTCGAACAGCGGGTGCCCCATCCGACCCTCATGAGCACCATGCCGCAGGAAATGATCGTAACCATTAGCCAGTTGCGCATCGGCAAGAACGCCATCGGTCAGATCGGGATGCCGCCGGCGGTACTCAAGCTCATCGAACAGCCAATGCGGCGATCGGTCCTGATTGCCGATGCGGCAGTAGGCGTCGAAGGCCGAGGAGTACATGCCGTTCGCGACCGCCTCGGCGATGTTGGGATATGCGCCCAGATGCCACTTTTCATCGAAATACCGATTGGGCGAGTGACCGACCGTCTGTCCAATTTCGATATAATACCCGAGCAGCGCATCGTCCGACGGATCGTTCAGCGATGTGACGACATCCTGGTATTGGGCGCGGTACCATGCGGCGTCGAATATTGCCCAGACAACGGTCGTCGCACCCGGAAGGCGCAGCGCTTCCCGCACCGGCAAATCGAACGGCCACATGGTATCTGCCCCGGCGTCAGACACGCCGCTTGGTATGGACGACGCCGCTTTGCTCCAACGCCGCGATCTCGTCGGCGGTGTAGCCGAGCTGCTCCAGAATCGCGGACCCGTCCTGGGCGAATTTCGGCGGTGGACGCCTCGTCCCGCCCTGCGTCCGGCTGAACTTGATGGGCGTGCCGATGCCGCGGTACCAGTCGAGTTCCGTCACCATTTCGCGATGCGCCGTATGCGGCGCCGCCGTCGCCTCATCCACCGCCAGCACCGGCCCGGCCGGCACACCGGCACGGATCAGGCGCAGCGCCAGTTCCTTGCCATCCTCCTTGGCGAAGGCGGCCGCGAGAGCTTGGGTCAAGGCCGCGCGATTGACGTTACGTTCGCCATTGTTGGCAAAGCGCGGATCGTCGGCCATCGCCGGCAGCCCGATCAATTCGCACAGTTTGCGGAATTGCCCGTTGTTGCCGCTGGCAATGAAAATCTCACACGTCGCGGTGGGGTATTTGTCGTAAGGAACCAGATTCGGATGCGGATTCCCGGTACCCTTCGGGCGCGAACCATTGAGGAAATAATTGGGCGCCTGCGGATGGAGCAGGGCCATCCCGCAGTCGTACAAAGTCATGTCGATGTACTGGCCCAGCCCGGAGCTTTTTCGTTCATGCAGCGCCATCAGTATCCCGATGGCGGAATAAAGGCCGGTTCCCATGTCGACGATCGCCGTGCCCAGCCGCATCGGACCGGTGGTCTGATCGCCGTTGACGCTCATGAGGCCCGTCATCGCCTGAAGAATGGCATCGTAGCCGGGCAGGCCGCCCAATGGCCCATCCGGACCGAAGCCGGAGATACGGCAATGGATCAGGCCGGGGAACTTCTTGGACAGCACGTCCTCATAGCCCAATCCCCATTTTTCCATGGAGCCCGGTTTGAAGTTCTCGATCAACACGTCCGCGCCGTCCAGCAGCTTCAGCAGGATCGCCTTGCCCTCTGCCTTCCCGATGTCCAGCGCGATCGCCCGCTTGTTGCGATTGACGCCGATGAAGTAGCTGGCATCGCCTTCATGGAAGGGCGGACCCCAGTCACGCACCTCATCGCCCTGAGGCGGTTCGACCTTGATCACCTCCGCGCCGTGGTCCGACAACACCATCGTGCAATACGGTCCGCCGAGGACCCGCGTCAGGTCCACAACCTTGATGCCGGCCAAGGCGCCAGCCGTACGAGCCAATCCTTTACCATCCATGGGGCGGTAATCTCCTTTATGGATGGGAGTTTACGCCGGATGGTGCATCGCTGCCAACGTCACCACCCGGCGCGGTAGTCAGATGTAGTGCTCGGCCAGCGGGGCGAACCCGTTGAACCGTTGGCTGGCATAGGTCGTCACGTAGGCGCCGGTCGACTTCAACTCGATCCGGTCGCCGGAACGCAGCGCCAAGGGCAGGCGATAGTTAGACTTCTCATACAGAATGTCCGCACCGTCGCACGTCGGCCCAGCGATGCAGACCGGGCCGGTCGCGCCGCCGTCGTGTTCCGTGACGATGGTGTACTTGATCGCTTCGCCCTCGGTCTCCGCGAGGCCGCCGAAGCGGCCGATGTCGAGGTAAACCCAGCGCACCGGATCAGCCTTGTCGCGCTGGCTGACCAATACGACTTCCGCCGACACGACGCCCGCGTCGCCCACGATGAACCGACCGGGCTCGATCACCATTTCCGGCAGGTTGTTGCCAAAATGGGCAATCATCGCGTCCATGATGGCGTTGCCGAACTGATCGATCTCCGGAACCGCGTCGCGATACCGCGTCGGGAAACCGCCGCCCAGGTTCATCATGCGCAGTTTCACCCCGGCATCGGCCAGATCGGTGAACAGCATGCCAACCTTTGCGATCGCGACTTCGTAGGCGCGGGTCGAGGTCTGTTGGCTGCCGACGTGGAACGAGAGACCAAACGGGTCAAGGCCCAGATCGCTGGCTTGCAGCATCAGGGTTTTGGCATTCTCGATCGTCGTGCCGAATTTCCGCGAAAGCGGCCAATCGGCGCCTTCGTTTTCGACCAGGATGCGGCAGTACACACGGGCACCCGGGGCGTGCTGCGCCAGCTTCAGCAGTTCTTCTTCGGAATCGAAGGCGAACATGCTGACCCCGGCGGCATGGGCACGTTGAATCGCCGACACCTTCTTAATGGTGTTGCCGAAGCTGATCGCCGCCGGGCGAGCGCCAGCATCCAGGCAGTACTGGATTTCTTCGATGCTCGCGGCATCGAAGTAGCTGTCCAGCCCAACCAGCCGTTCCAGAATCGGAGCGGCCGGATTGGCTTTCACAGCGTAATAGATACGCGCCAGCGGCAGCGTACGGCTCAGCGCGCGGAAATTGGCTTCCACACGATCTACGTCGAGCACCAAGCACGGCGTAGCCGGTTGGTGGTCAGCAAGAAACTGGGCGATTTTGTATGTCATCGCACCATGCCCCCCGGTTGGACGCCCGCCTGAGTGAGGCGACGGGCGTAGTTGACGAAACGGTCGAACGAACCAGCGACCAAACGATTGCCAGAACGCTTGACGTCGTTGCGTAACCACTAGGGCCAGAGGCACGTGCGTTGCTGCGTGGGGGCCATCTAAGACCCCACCCCCCCCCTTGCAATACCTAAATCGCCCCGGGGCTGTTTTTTTTTGGCGATTGGCCCAAAAAGCCTATTCAACCTGCTCCCAACAGGAGGATTCGGTGCGCGCGCCCCGCTTACGGCATCCACGCCTGTCGATGTTCGCCGATCCGAAGGACGTCGTCGTGGCAACCCTGCGGGCGTGCGCCAGCGATCGCGTCTCCCTCGCCGCCGCCGGCTGCGCCTTTTGGGCGACGACGGCGGTGTTTCCCGCCATCAGCGCGCTGGTCGCGATTTATGGGCTGGTGTCGAGTCCGTACACCGTTCTGCGCCAGGTCGCGCTGCTGTCCGATCTGCTGCCGGCCCCGGCCTACGAGCTGATCCATGAACGGGTGCTGGAACTTGCCCGCCAGCCGCATCAGAACCTCAGCTGGCATCTCGCCATCGGGATTCTCATTGCCGTATGGAGCGCGGCTACAGGCACCAAGGCGATGCAATCGGCATTGAACGTCGTCTATGAAGCAACCGAAACCCGCGGCATCCTGCGGTTCCAGCTCACCGGCCTGGCGCTGACCGGCCTCGCGGTGATCGGTGCCGCCCTGGCGATCGCCGGCGTGGTGCTGCTGCCCGCGGTGCTGGCCTTCGTTGGCCTGTCCCGATTCGATGTGGTCGTCGTGCATGCGATCAGCCTTTCGCTGCTCGTCCTGCTGTTCGCCGCCGCGGTCGCCCTGCTGTACCGGGTCGGACCGAGCCGCGAGCGCCCCGCCCACGCCCTGACACTGCCGGGGGCCGGCGCCGCGACCGCGATTTGGCTGCTCGCCTCGGGCGCCTTGTCCTTCTACATCTCTCATTTGTCGACCTTCGGTGCGACTTATGGCTCCCTCGGCGCGGTGGTCGGCATCATGCTGTGGTTCTACATCTCCGCCTATGCGGCGCTCTTTGGGGCCGAACTGAACGCCCGCCTGGAAATGCGAGTGGCCAATCCCGAACCCGGCTGATACGCACGCACACAGCTTCACGCGAAGGATGCGATCCATGGAACGGTGGGACGATGGCTACGTGACCGACGTGCCGTATACGAACGCCGTCTATCGCGAGACCACGCCCGCCTGGCTCGCCATGGCCACCCTCCTGCTCGGGCATCGTCCGCCCGATTTGGCGCAGCCCTTCCGCTATGCCGACCTCGGCTGCGGCAACGGCGTCTCGGCACTGACCGTTGCCGCGACATCGCCGCATGCCGAAGTCGAGGCCTTCGATTTCAACCCCGCGCATATCGAGTTCGCCCGCGATCTCGCGAATCGAGCCGGGCTGACCAACATCCGATTCCACGAAGCGTCCTTCGCCGACATCGCCGCGATGCCGGCCGACGCCTTGCCGCCCTTCGACATCATCGTCTCGCATGGCGTGCTGAGCTGGATCACGCCGGCCAATCGCGCACTTGTGATGGACATCATCGGGCAACGCCTGCGCGCGGGCGGCCTGGCCTATGTCAGCTATAACGTCGCAACCGGCTGGGCCGGCATGGTGCCGGTGCGGGCGCTGATGCGCATGCTGTCCGCCGCGAGCCGCGAACGATCCGACATGTCGGTAAACGCGATCTGGGCCACCCTCGACCGGTTGAAAGAGGGCGACGCCGGCTTCTTCGCCGCGAATCCGGCGCTGGAGGCGCGGCTGGCGAATCTGCGTGCGCAGGACCCGCGCTACCTGGCTCACGAATTGTTGAACCAGGACTGGCACCCGCTGATGTTCGCCGACATCGCCGACGCCATGGCCAGCGTCAAATGCACCTACATCGGCAGCGCGACGCTGACGGAGAATATCGACGCCATCGGCACCCCACCGGGCGTGCAGCCACTCCTCGCGGAGGCGCACGACATCCGCCTGCGCGAAACCCTGCGGGATTTCGGCGCCAACCAGGCGTTCCGCCGGGACATCTACCGCCGGGGCACGCCTGCGCTGCCAATGTCCGAACACCACCGGTTGCTGAATGCGGTGGTGCTGCATTGGACCGGTCAGCCCGCACCCGGCGACATCGTCTTCAACACCCCGCTCGGCGCGATGACCGGCAACGCCGCGGTGTACCGCCCGTTGCTGGATGCGCTGGAGGCAGGGCCGCTCACAATCGCCGAGGCGAAAGCCATTCCGCCGTTCGCCGGCCGGCCGATGGTGGAACTGTTGCAGGCCCTGGCGCTGATGATCGCCGGCGGCTTCGTCCACCCGGGTCTGCCGTTGGGCGATTCGGCCGCGGCCCGATCCGCGACAGCGGGACTGAACCGGGCGGTGGCGGCGCTGAATGCCGATGGAGCGGATATGCCGCGCCTCACCGCCTCCACGCTCGGCACGGCCTTGACGGTCGACATGACGGAGACCCTGCTGGCCGGTGCGTTGCTGGATGGTCAAACGGCTGAAGTCATGTCCCTGACCACCGAACTGCAGACGCTGTTGCGGCGCGGGAACCGCAGCCTGCAGAAGGAGGGCAAGCCGGTGGCCGATCCGGTGGAGGCGACGAACATCGCGACAGCAATCGTGCGCCATGCGCTTGACCGGCGCATCCCGTTGCTGCGTCGGTTAGGGGTGTTGGGAGTGTAGGGCGTGCCAGCCTGTAAAGAATTCCGACAGTGGTGTGTCACTGGAGGTCGCGACCCAGCGCAGCCATGATCGATCCCGGGACTTTCCGGTGCGCTCTAGGATTCAGCGCGCCGACAGCGGCCTTTTGAGGCAGCGCCCATGATCATGGACCGGCGCGTCGGATTTGATCTCTTGCGGTCACATATCCGGGACCGCGCCGGATACACGAAATACCATCCAGCCTGTCGGGCCGGATGGTATTGTCACTGAAACCTCACCTCGAATCGGTCCGGGGCCCTGCGACAGGCCCCGGATAGTATCGCGGATTTAGGCTTTGCGCGCGCTGCGGCGACTGCGGACCCAGCCGAGACCGACAAGACCGACGCCCATCAGTGCCAGCGTCGCGGGCTCCGGCGCGGGCGCCGTGGTCGAGTCGATTTCGGTAACCATCATCAGGTAGGGATCAGGTGTATTGGCGTTGAAAGCACTGCCATTGCTGTTCAACGCGGGAGTCGCGCTGGCGCTCACACCCGTGCCAACGAACCCGCTGCTTGTATAAGCCCACTCAGCGTTCGATGCGGCAGTGCCCGACAGCACGACCCAGTACTGCGTGTTGGCCGATAGAGCCAATGAGAGGCCTGTGAAACTGATGGTATTATTCGCCAAAACGGCGGCATTCGTAGTCGGTCCCAGATTGACGAGAACGCTGCCCGGGGTGGTTCCACCGGCCCGCACCGTTACGGCGAACGCGGTAGCGGAGTCAGCGGAGCCGCCAAGCATGTCCAGTGTAATGCTGTTCAGGCTCACGGCGTTCGAGTCGGTTACGAAACTCTGCGCCAGAGGCGCTCTGTTGCCCGTGACGAGCGGCGAATTATTCGTCGTTGGCTGACTGGTGGTGTCGAACACCGTGGTGACAACGTTGGCGAACGCGCCGGAGGTGGAAAGTCCGGCGAACAACGCGCCAACGGCGAGGGTGCGGATGAAAGACATGACAGGATAGTCCTTTACGAGGTGGGCTATATAACTCGGACATCAGAGGTTAAGCAAACCCCGTGCCATTCAGTTTATCGTAGTGTTTTCAATCTGTTGTCTGGGATCCCGGTCACGCCTGAGGCGCAAATGTAAAATTCTCCGACTCTGGCGTTCCTTTGGAGCGTGATCGTCTGGGGTTGACGTGTCCGCGACCGGACCGCCTCCCGTAGCAGGCTTGCGCGGGCCATGGCGTACGGAGCGATTCGCGCGCGTCAGGCTTAAACGGTCATACGCCAATAAGTATGGGTCGGGGAGACTGCGGGCGTCCGACCGCCGCGATCGTTCCATGCGGCCGCATGTCGTCGATCGGGCGCCGGAGCGGTTGTGTCGCGCCAAGAGATCATTTTGCGCGCATTGTCGCAATTTCATTGTCAGTTGCGGCTGACGAAAACATTTAGCGTTGACATTCCTCCGCCCCAACGCGATGAATGCCTATTATATGGTGGAACGTCAGCTACCTTAAATCCGAGCTGATACGACGCAGGAGCACGACAGCGATGCCTTTAACCTACACTTGGGGTGGAAGCGCCGGCCTTTGGAGCTCGGGGGGGGGGCTGGGTTGGCGGAATAACACCAGGCGGCGCGACCAGCGACGTGATCCTGTTCGACGGGTCGAATACGTTCGTCTCGGTCTTCAATACCTCCCTCAATCACACTTCCGATCAGTTGATTGTCACCGATCCCAACGCGACGATTAACTGGGCGGATGGCGAACGGCTTAGGATCACCTCGTTCGGCACCAGCGGTGTGCAGCAAAGCGCCGGCACGATAGTCGTTTCGAGCGGCGGTGCCTTTGGCTCCCTACTGCAAATGAACACCGGGACCATCGGTGGCCAGTTCAATATTGCGGGCAAAGCCGAAGTTGACGTCCTGAACAGCGGTACTCTGACGCTGGTCAGTGGCGGCAATATCAACTTGACTGGTGGCGAGCTCGATATCGGGCACGCGACCAATCTCGACGGCTCCTCACCCACTGGTTTCAGCTATCCGGCCGGTCTACTCTATATCGACGGTGGCGTGGATCTGATCACGGGCGGCACCGTTATCGCCAAGGCGCTGATCTCCGACAATGGCGCCCGTTACAATGCCTACTCATACTATTATAACTACACCACATATACCCACCCCACGCTGGTTACCAATACCGGGGTATTCAATCAGTCAGGCGGTGTCGTAGATATCTCCGGGGTCGCGAGCTTCACGGCTGGTGTCAACCTCATATCCGGGAACGCGCTGCTTGAGGCCGGCACGGTCGTCATCGGCACGAATTTCGCGATCAACGGCGGCACGGTCGACGCGCTCGCCGGCGGCGCCGGCATCACGATCTCCGCGACAAAGACCGTTACGATGGGCACGGGCGCGACAACCGCGACGCTGAACGGTCTCAACGGAGGGATCACCAATCTCGGCGCGATCGCGGGCCAGGGCGTGGTGAACGGAACCATCACCGGCGGCGGTTCAGTCCTCGCGACCGGCGGTGTCCTTGATATCACCAACTCCCAATCCAGCGATAACTTCACCATCGACAAGGTCGCGGGATCGGAAGCAAAATTCGATGGAGCTTCGGTCACCGGGGGTACAGTCGCGTTTGCCGCCGCAACGATCGGCGTGCTCGGCCTCGGCAACGCCGCCGCCCTGACTGGATTTACCGAGAAAGTCGCAAACCTCGGCATCGCCTCTTCCGCGACATCGGTCGCCGGCGATAACTTCATCAACGTCAACAGCGCCGTCACGATCGGCGACATCAAGGTTGTCGGCGGTACCAATAACCAGTTCGGCACCGGCGACACCCAGTTCATTCTCTATACCGACACAACCGATACCGTCTCCGTCGGCACCATCACCCTTGCCTCTGCCCCCACCGCGGGCACCTTCGTCGACTGGCGACCGGATGCCACCGCCAACGGCGGCGCCTTGGGCGGCACCGATGTGTTCCTCGCGAACATGGTCTGCTATGCCGCCGGTACGCTCATCCGCACCGACCGCGGCGATGTGGCGATCGAAGACCTGGCCGCCGGTGACACGGTCGTAACACTCCAGAACGGTCAGCCGGTCTCCATGCCCATCCAGTGGATGGGCGTGCGCAAACTCGACATCGCCGCGCACCCGTATCCCCATCTCGCCGCGCCGGTCCGCATCCGCGCCGGTGCCTTCGGGGACGATCTGCCCCGTCGCGACCTGCTGGTCTCCCCCGCGCATGCGATCCTCGTGGATGGCAAGCTGGTGCCCGCCAACCTGCTGATCAACAACATGACGATCTCGCAGGACACCGCGATCAAGGCGATCACCTACTACCATATCGAACTCGAACACCACGCGATCGTCCTGGCCGAGGGGCTGCCGGCCGAATCCTACCTCGACGTCGGCAATCGCAACTTCTTCAGCAACGCCGGCCTCGCGACGGCGCTGCATCCGGAATTCCATGCCAATGCCGGCATGAAGGTCTGGGAAGAAAAAGGCTGCGCGCCGCTGGCCATCGACGTCGAAGACGTCGCGCCGATCTGGCAGAGCCTCGCGAACCGAGCCGAGAACCTGGGCTACACGCCGCCGCGCTTCACGACGACCCGCGATGCCGATCTGTATGTGGAGGCCAATGGCCGCCGCCTGCGCCCGGTCGCGGTCGCCAAAGGAAAGCACACGTTCATGCTGCCCGCCGGCGCGTCGGACATCGTGTTGCACTCCCGCACGTCTGCCCCAGCCGATCTCGATCCGCTGACCGGCGATTGGCGTGCCCTGGGCGTGGCGGTACGG
Organism: uncultured Acetobacteraceae bacterium; assembly: GCA_903877125.1. GTDB lineage: Bacteria > Pseudomonadota > Alphaproteobacteria > Acetobacterales > Acetobacteraceae > Rhodopila. The sequence goes on from CAIRCM010000033.1 coordinate 50,737, forward strand.
TCCATGACCGTGCGGTCAGGCGAAGAACACCTCGTAATCCCGGCCGATCACCCCGCACTCGCGCAGGGCTGGCACACGCCGGAAACCGGGAACGGCGCGATCTGGCGCTGGACGGCGGGAAATGCCGCCATCCCGATGGTCAGCACCGCCGGGCCGGTGATGCTGGATATCGATGTCGCGGAAATGGGCACCTACATCCTGGCCCGCTCGGATCGGGATGATCAGCGCTTGGCGGCTTAGGCAACGCGCAAAAATGACCGCTCCAAGTCGCGGCGGTCTCGTTACATCGTCATGGCCCGGACGAGCCGGGCCATGACGATTTGGGAGTAGTCGGCCGACTCATTTGATTTTGGGCGTCGCCTTAGAGCGTGATCGCCAGAGGTGGAACCACACGGCGGCGGGGGTGTATCGCCCGTCCCCAAAGCGCGATCCTAAGCTGCGATCCGTAACATCGGCGCGAGGCAGAGTCAGTGCGGATCGGCATCCCGCCGCGTCGGCTCCGCCGTCGACAGACGCTCGATCGGGTCCCAGACATAAGCGGTCTGAACGATCGGACGACCCGCGATCTCGATCGGCATATCCATCGCCGCCCGCCCACCCAGCCGTTCGTAAAACCAGCGGCTCGGGTTATCCCGCAGCACCCACAGAAAGCCCGATTCGCAGCCCAGCCCACGCAGATGCTCGGCCGCCGCCCGGACCAACGCCCGGCCGATTCCCCGGTCGCGCCAATCGTCCAGGACATAGAGCGTCTCGATCTCCCCCTGCGCCAGCGTCCCGCCGGTGCCTCGGGCACGACCCGCTGTCGTGAAACCCACCACGCGCGGGCCGCCACCAGAGGGTATGTCCTCCCCGCTCACCGTCGCCACGAACACCCCCGCGCCGCCCCGGATTCCCGCGCCATAATGCGAGGCATGCCGCGTGACCGACATGCGGGCGAGGTAGGAATCGGGCAGAATCCCCGCATAGGCCGTCCGCCAGACCGCGACATGCACCGCGGCGATCGCCACCGCGTCTGCAGGCTGGGCCGGACGAACCTGGATCACGACACCCGTTCGAGCACGGCCGCGAAGAAGCCGTCGGTCCCATGCCGGGCGGGCGTCAACGACAGATAGTCGCCGCCGCAGGGCACGGGCTGCTCCAGCGGCCAGGCACGCTCCAGCGGTACCAACGCGAAACTGGGATGCCGAACCAGGAAGGACGCAATCTGCTGCTGGTCTTCCTCCAGCAGCAGCGAGCAGGTGGCGTAAATGAGCCGCCCGCCTTTGCGCACCAATGTCTGCGCATCGTCGAGGATCGCCGCCTGCTTCACCACCAGTTCGGCAAGATCGGTCTCCGTCAGGCGCAGCCGGGCGTCCGGGTTCCGCCGCCACGTGCCGGTGCCGGTGCAGGGCGCATCCACCAGCACCTTGTCGAATGACCCGGCGCGGCGCTTCAGCCACTTGTCGCCAGGCTCGACCAGATGCCGCTCGACATTGTGTACCCCGGCACGCCGCAGCCGTGGCACCGCACCCTCCAGTCGGGAGCGGGAGACGTCGCAGGCGACGATCTGGCCCTTGTTGCGCATGCGACTTGCCATCGCGAGCGTCTTGCCGCCGGCCCCGGCGCACCAATCCACGACCCGCATACCGGGATGGGCATCCACCATGATCGCGATGAGCTGACTGCCCTCGTCCTGGATCTCGACAAGGCCGTTTTGAAAAGCCGGCCCGCTGGTGACCGGACGTCGACCGTCGATTCGCAAACCCCAGGGTGAATACGGTGTCGGCAGCGCTTCCCACCCCTCCGCCGCGAGGGCGGCCTGCGCTTCCTCGCGCGTGGCTTTCAACAGATTGGCGCGCAGATCCAACGGCGCCTCGGTCGACAGCGCTGACAGCTCGGCCGGGGTCGCGGTGCCGAACCGCGCCGTGAGCAACGGCAGAATCCAGTCCGGCACTTCCGCGCGCACTTCGTCCGGCATATCCGGATGATCGATCGTGTGGCCCTCGATTTTCCCGAGCACGGCTTTTTCGGCGCCATTCAACGCAGCCGCGGCGTATTGCCCGCCGGAATAGGTCTGCACCACGCCCGGCAATGCCCACCCCTCGGTGAGCAACGACGCGGCAATCAGCAGCCGCCCACTGACCGGCGTGTCCCTCAACCACCACCCCAGCCGGCGGCGCGCCCGCAACACGGACCAGACCCGCTCCGAGATGGCGCGCCGATCCCCTGACCCGATGAAGCGGCGTGCTCTGAAATAGTCGTTGGCGACGGCATCGGCTGGCCGTTTGCTGGCGCTTTCGATGATGTCGAGCAGCTCGATGGCAGCGGCGATGCGCCCGGCGGTCATCATAGCCCGAGCAGCCCGGTCAGTGCGGTGAGATCCTTCACCTCGGTCACCTTGCCATGCAGGTCGTACTCCGCCCGCTGGCCGGTGCGGTTGACCCAAACGACCTTGAAACCGAACGCGTGCGCGCCGAATGCGTCCCAGGGGTTGGACGATATGAACGCCATCTGACTGGCCGCGAGGCCGAAATGCGCCCCGGCGAGCTGGTACACGCGCGGATCGGGCTTGAACACGCCCACGGACTCGACGCTGAAGACCGCGTTCAACAGGTCGGTCAGGCCGGCGGTCTGGACCGCATCGCGCAACATCCCCGGCTCCCCGTTCGACAGGATGGCGCGTGGCAATCCCTTGTCGCGCAACTGGCGCAGGATCACCGGTACCTCGGGATACGCGTCGAGATGCCGATAGGCCATCAGGATTTCGGCCAGCAGTTCGGCGTCGTGGATGTCATGCCGGGCAGCCGCCCAAACCAGCGCTTCCTCGGTCAAACGCCAGAAATCGCGGTGATGGGTGGCCCCGGCGAGGGACCGGACCCACGAGTACTCGACCTGCTTCATCCGCCAGTCGGCGCTGATCTGTTGCCAGTCTGGCCCAAGGCGGCCGGCGTAGCGCCGCATGGCCGCGTGCAGGTCCAGCAGCGTGCCGTAGGCGTCGAAGACGACGGCACGGACGTGTTGCATCAGTCTTGCCTGTAATTCGGGGCTTCGCGGTCGATCGCCACGTCATGCACATGGCTCTCCCGCAGGCCGGCGCCGGTCACCCGGCGGAAACGGGTGTTGGTCTGCAAATCGGCCAGAGTCTGGCTGCCGGTGTAGCCCATGCCGGCGCGCAGACCGCCGACGAGTTGGTGCACCACGTTGCCCACCGGACCTTTGTAGCCCACCCGGCCCTCCACACCTTCCGGCACCAGCTTGAGCTGGTCCTTGATGTCCTGCTGGAAATAGCGATCTGCCGACCCGCGGGCCATCGCGCCAAGGCTGCCCATACCGCGATAGGATTTGTAGGAACGGCCCTGGTACAGGAACACCTCGCCCGGCGCTTCGTCGGTGCCGGCGAGCAGGCTGCCGATCATGACCGA
>CAIRCM010000034.1 GCA_903877125.1 uncultured Acetobacteraceae bacterium
GTCCCTTGCCAGCCAACCCCCAGCGCCTGCCAGATATGGTCCAAAACGCGGTCAAACCAGCAGAGGGGAAGGCGTGCCTACGCCAAGCGCGGCACGATAATTTGTGTGTGCGGAATAGAACGGTGAATAAGATGGGCTAAATCCTCGCGAAGGTCCTTCCCCGCGATAAACGGCGGGTTCCCCACCACGAAATCCGCCTCAGGCCAAATCGTCGCCTTCGGCCGCACCGGCCGCATCACCAATATCTGGTCCGTCTCATCTGGCACATCCTCCCCAGTAATCGGATGCACCTTGGTTTTCCCGCCCCAGCGCGTCAGTTGCCGCCCCTGCTTGTCCGTCGCGATTTCCTCCCGCGTGTAATCCAGCAACGCATCCCCATGGCGGATATTATGAAAATCCCGCAAAATCGGCTCCGGAATTTCCCGTCCGGCCCGGTTACGAAAATGCCATTGCAGCCACCCGAGCCACAGGACCAGTTCGGCTACCGGCACGGCGCGCGGGTTCAACTCGATACCCAGGAATTGATGCGGGTCCACACTGGCCGCCGTCAGATCGAACCGGTCGCCCTCGCCCGGTGCCAGATTGGCCAGCAGGTCCAGCACCTCCCCCTCCAGGCGCTTCATCATATCCAGTGCGACATACAGGAAGTTTCCCGATCCGCAGGCGGGGTCCAGCACCCGCACGGCACAAAGTTTCGCATGAAACTCCCGCACCGCCGCCGCCGCGCCTTGGGTATCGCCGGAATCGGACTTCGCGAGCGCCACGGCTTTGACGCCGTTCCAATCCTCCAGCAGCGGATCGATCACCACCGGCTGCACCAGCCGCTCGACGAAGGCGCGCGGCGTGAAATGCGCCCCGAGCCGGCCGCGTTCTTTGGCGGTGATGGCGTTTTCCAGCAGGGTGCCGAAGATCGCCGGCTCCACCTCCGACCAGTCGCGGCGGGACGCGATGATCAGCAGGTCGATCATGTCGGCGTCCAGGCGCAACGGTTCGACCGCGCCATGCGGGCCGGGCGCGAACAGGCCGCCGTTGAACCGACGGATGTTGGCGCGCAACGCGGGCGAAAATCCGCCTTTGTCCATGGTGCGCCACATGTCGCCGACCAGCCCGACAAACGACGCCGGCGATTTATGGCAATCCACCAGCAAATCCGTGAACGCGGTCTTGCTCGGCAGCAACCCGAGCGACTGCGCGAACATCGAAAACACGCAGCGCATCAGGAATGTCGCCACCGTCTCCGGCGGGTGTTTCCGAGCCTCCAGCGCTTCGACAAGGTGCGCCAGGTGGGCGGAAATTTCGCGGGTCACCCGCACCCGCCGTTGCGTGGGGTCGAGGCTCATCGGCGCCGACCACACCGCACGCAGCAGGTCCCGCGTTTCCGGCCTGGTCAGATCGGTCAGATAGACGCGGAAATTCTCGCGGTCGGGGAATTGCGCGTAATGTTTCCCGGTACGGCTGAAATCGGCATAGAGGTCGATGCAGAAACCCACGGCGCACACCAGTACGAAGGGGGGCCAGCCCTCCTCGGCCGGCAGATCGCGGGCGTAGTCTTCCGCCTGCCCCTTGGCTTTCAGCATCGCCTGCGCCCAGCCGCGGGTGCGGCGGATCAAGGCCCGGCGTTCGGCCTCGGTCCCTATCCCGGGGAATAACGAGGTCTGTTCCGGCACATCGCTGGCCTGCTTGGCTTCCAGGACGAAGCAATCGCGCTTGTAGAGATCGATCCGGCGGTTGCTGGTCGTGCCGTCGGCCTCGTGCCGGACGACGGTCCGTTCAAAGCGATAGTCGCCCTGGCTGCCCGTCGCCGGGGCCGGACGATGGACCCCGAGCAGGTCGCAGAGTTCGGCCAGGAACTGCGTGTAGTTCGCCCGTTCGGCGCCGCCGCTGCGCTGCCACCGGGCGATGAAGGAATCGGCGTCTGGCTCTGTCATGTTCAGGCTGATCGGTGTCCTCGGTCCCGCTGCATGTCATATGGCTGGATTTACCGCCACCCCTCGCTTTGACCACGTCGGCCGAGGCTAAGAACGGCCGCCAGTCTGGCGCACCGTGACGAACGATCCCGTTCAAGGCCCCAGCCGCTCAACGTTCTGCCGGTGGCGCTTTTCGAGTTCGATCGCCAAGTCGAGCAGTTCCTGCCGCAATCGCAAGGATGCCACCGCGATCACACCCTGGTTGGCGGCCCCCAAACCCGGAAACCACGCCTCGGTCATTGGAACGCGTGCCTGCCGGTTGAGGTGCAGCCGAAAAGCACGCCGTTGATTCAGCGCCTCGGCTTCCGGCAGGGGAAAAATACGCACCCCGAACGGCAGCGGCATCTCGGCCGGCCACGGCGCGGAGGTCGTATACGCCACCAGGGCAATCGGCGGCCGTACGCCCAGACAATAACAGATGTGCCGCAGGCCCGGCCGCCTCGGATATTCCGAGGTTGGAAACAGAACCTCCACGAAGGCGCCCTCGGCGATCACCCCGGATCAGGCGTCGGAGTCCGGGATCGCGAAGACACGGTCGAACAACTGCGACCGTTCCGCGTATCGGTCGTCGGACTCGCCCTCGGTCCGAACCAGCGCCCCAGGCGTCAGGGCGGCGGCCTCCGGTGCGACAAACATCGTGATCGCTCGGGATGCTTCCTCCTTGGCGGCCATGTCACGGAGCAACGCGGTTTCCACGTAGTTGGTGGGCGTCCGGTTTTCCGCTTCCGCGAGGAGCACCAGCTTGCGGTACCGCGCCTCATCGATCCGCAGGGTGATGGGCACCTTGCGGATCGATGAAGATGCCGATGTTCGAGCCTGGGAGCGTGACATGGATGCATAAAGCATCTTTTGGCTGTAAATGGCAACATGCCTCCCATATGCCACCCCACCCCTTGACCACATCGCACCGCACAACGCATGGTCCCCCGCATGGCAACCGTGTATCCTCAGGCGCGAATTACCGGCCCGGCGGCTTAAGCAGCCCCGGGACCATCGCTATGCCCTGAAGCCCAATCCTCTTGGATACACCATGAACGACGCCCCCACCGACGCGAAACGCGACTATCGCGATACCGTCTTCCTGCCCCAGACCAGCTTCCCCATGCGCGGCGACCTCCCGAAAAAGGAACCCGCGATCCTCGCTCGGTGGGACGCGATGGACCTCTGGGGCAAGCTGCGCGCCCAATCGCAAGGCCGCGAACTCTTCATCCTGCACGATGGCCCGCCCTACGCGAACGGTAATCTGCACATCGGCCATGCGCTCAACAAAATCCTGAAGGATGTGATCAACCGCACCCGACAGATGGCGGGCTTTGATGCCAACTACATCCCCGGCTGGGACTGCCACGGCCTGCCGATCGAGTGGAAGATCGAGGAAGAATACCGCGCCAAAAAGAAGGACAAGGACGCGGTCCCTGTCCTGGATTTCCGCGCCGAATGCCGCGCCTACGCCGCCCATTGGATGGACGTCCAGGCCAAGGAGTTCCGCCGGCTCGGTGTCGAGGGCGATTTCAAGCAGCGCTACGCCACCATGGACCTCCCGTCCGAAGCCGCCATCGTCAACGAGATCTGCAAGTTCCTGCTGAACGGCGCGCTCTATCGCGGCCTGCGCCCGGTCATGTGGTCCCCGGTCGAAAAGACCGCGCTGGCCGAGGCCGAGATCGAGTATCACGATCACACCTCCACCACGATCTGGGTCCGCTTCCCCATCGTCAAGGCCACCGACCATCGCATGGAACATGCGTCGGTGGTGATCTGGACCACCACCCCCTGGACCATGCCCGGCAACCGCGCCGTCGCCGCCGGTCCGGACTTCGACTACGCCCTGATCCACGTGGACGCGGCGAACGAAGGCTCGCTCGCCAGGAAAGGCGAAAAGCTGCTGGTCGCGCTGGAACTGCTGCCCCGCTTCCTGACCGATACCGGCATCGCCGGCCACCACATCGTGCATGTGTTCAAAGGGACGGATCTCGCGGGCTCCGTGCTGGCCCACCCCCTGCGCGGCCACGGCTACGACCAGGACACGCCCCTCCTGCTGGCCGATTTCGTCACCACCGAGGCCGGCACCGGCTTCGTCCACATCGCCCCCGGCCATGGGGAGGACGACTTCAACCTCGGCCGAGCCCACAAGCTGGACGTACCGGAAACCGTCGCCGATGACGGAAGCTTCAACCCCTGGGTGCCGCTCTTCGCCGGCGAGCACGTCTACAAGGTCGCCGACCACGTCTGCGAGGAACTCACCAGGGCCGGCTCCCTGGTGGCACGCGGCAAGATCGTCCACTCCTACCCGCATTCCTGGCGTTCGCGCGCCCCGCTGATTTTCCGAGCGACGCCGCAATGGTTCATCCGCATGGATGGGCCGGAACACATCCGCGAGAAGGCCTTGGCCGCGATCGCCGCGACCCAATTCGTGCCCGATGCAGGCCGCAACCGCATCGGCTCGATGGTCGCTGCCCGCCCGGACTGGTGCATCAGCCGCCAGCGCACCTGGGGCGTGCCCATTGCGGTGTTCGTCGAAAAAGCCTCTGGCCAGCCACTCCGCGACCCCGCCGTCGTCGCCCGCATCGTCGAGGCCTTCAAGCAGGAGGGGGCCGACAGCTGGTACTCGTCCCCACCGTCCCGCTTCCTGGGCAACGATCGCGATCCCGACGATTACGAGCAGGTGATGGATATCGTCGACGTGTGGTTCGAGTCCGGCTCGACCCACGCCTTCGTGCTGGAGGACCGGGGGCTCCCCTGGCCGGCGGACCTGTATCTCGAAGGATCCGACCAGCACCGCGGCTGGTTCCACTCGTCGTTGCTGGAAGCCGTGGGCACCCGCGGCGTCGCCCCGTTCAAGGCCGTGCTGACACATGGCTTCGTGAATGATGAGAACGGCCGCAAAATGTCCAAATCGTTGGGCAACGTGACCTCGCCCGACAAGGTGGCGGACCAGTATGGCGCGGACATTCTGCGCCTATGGGTGATGTCGTCCGACACCAGCGACGATCTGCGCATCGGGCCGGAAATCCTGAAACAGCAATCCGAACTCTACCGCCGCCTCCGCAACACTCTCCGCTGGGTACTCGGCAGCCTCGACGGCTTCACCGAGGCGGAACGCGTCCCGGTGGCGGAGATGCCGGAACTCGAACGCTGGGTTCTGCACCGCCTGACCGAGCTGGATGCCCGCATCCGCGCGGCGACGGAGAGCTACGACTGGACGGGTGTGTACCCGGAATTGCACAATTTCTGTAATACCGACCTGTCGGCCTTCTACTTCGATGTCCGCAAGGACGCGATCTACTGCGATGCCGCGTCCAGCCTCCGCCGCCGCGCCGCCCGCACGGTGCTCGACCATCTGCACCGTTGCCTGACCATCTGGCTCGCCCCGGTCCTCTGCTTCACCGCCGAGGAAGCCTGGACCGCCCGCTTCGGTGAGCATGACAGCGTCCACCTCCAGCTTTTTCCCGAAATGCCGAGCGATTGGCGCAACGACGCTCTCGCGGCCAAATGGGAGACGATCCGGACCGTCCGCCGCCGCATCACCGTGCCCATCGAGGCGGCCCGTGCCGCCAAGACCATCGGTGCGTCCCTACAGGCCGCCGTGACCCTGAAACTGGCCCCGGACGAGGCGCTGCTGCTGAATGAGGCCGAGTGGGCCGAAGTCGCGATCGTGTCCCACGTGCACGCCGTCGCCGGATCGGGCGACGAGAACGCGACAGTGGCGGTGGCACCCGGCGAAAAATGCGCCCGCTGCTGGAAGGTGCTGCCCGAGGTTGGGACGGTCGCTGCGCATCCGGGTCTGTGCCTGCGCTGTGCGGAGGTGGTGGGTTGAACGTCAACCGCTTCATTCCCTCTGGCATCGTTGCGGCGGTCGCCACCCTGGTCGCCGACCAGGCGTCCAAATGGTGGATCCTCAACGTCGCCGATCTGCCGGACATCCGCCAGATCGTGCTGCTGCCCGTCCTCAATTTCACCATGGTCTGGAACCACGGGGTGACTTTCGGCCTGTTCAACCGCCTTGGCGATTGGGGACCGATCGTGCTGGCGGCGGTGTCGATGGCGGTGGTTGCCGCCCTCGGGGTCTGGTTGTCGCGGGCGAAATCGCGGCTGGTCGCCATCGCCATCGGCTCGATTGCCGGGGGGGCGGTGGGCAACGTGATCGACCGACTGCGCTTCGGCGCCGTGGTCGATTTCATTCACGCCCACGTGAACACCCCCTGGGGCGATCTATCCTGGTATGTCTTCAATGTCGGCGACGCCGCGATCGTCTGCGGGGTGGCGGCTTTGGTGTTCGACAGCCAGTGGCCTCGGAACATAGTGACCGGTTCGGGCGATATGCGGGACACAAGTTCCAGGACCTGATAAACTCACCCGCGAGAGCGGGGGTCAACACCATGAGCGATCAGGCGATCCGGCGTATGTCGACCGAAGAATTCCTCGACTGGTGCCGCCACCAGGATGAGCGTTACGAACTGGTCGGCGGCATTCCACGGGCGATGACCGGCGCGACCCGGTTGCACGATCAGGTCCTGATGAATGCACATGGAATCCTCTACAACAAGCTTCGCGGCCACCGTTGCCGGCCGTTCAGCCCTGACACCGCCGTCCGTATTCCCGCAGGAGGCATTCGCCGGCCTGACGCAGGCATCGACTGTGGAACATTCAACCCGAACGACACCTGGGCCGACGCGCCATTTCTCGTCATCGAGATTTTATCGCCGTCCACCCGAGCGTTCGACCTTTTCGACAAACTGGATGAATACAAAACGATATCCAGCTTGCGGCATATCGTTCTCGTCGATCCCGAAAGCCCGGAGGTCCGTCATTGGTCGCGAGACCTTGCGGGCGATTGGTCTGTGCAGGTCCTAGCGGGTCTTGAAGCCTCGATCGAATTGCCAGAGCTTCCGGGTGTCCTCGGCCTTGCGGCACTGTATGAAGGGGTGAGCTTTCGGCCGCGGCCGCGCCTCGTCCGCGGGGACGACGTAGAGACATAACCTTTGTCAGCCAATCGGCCGCGATAGCGAGATTCCAATTGCCTGCCATCAAAAAAGCTGATTGAGCAGCTCAGGCTCGGTCTGCTTCAGCTTTTCCAGCATCTTGTTCACATAGAACATATCCGGTGGCGCAATAGCTGGTTGGACAACGACAATATAGTCCGGGTCGTCCTTGTTGAGCGTGAACGAGACAAGAACCACCCCATGCAGGCTGCATAGCGCCTTTAGTCGAGCCATGTCGTCCATGGAGGTCGTATTGGGAATGACGATGTAACTCTTGTGAGAAAAGAGTCGGTAGGCAACCGCTTGACCAAACGCAACAACTGGCTGACCCGGAACAATTTTTATTTCGGCCGTCACAATCTGTGGTTGGAATTTGAAAATGTCTTGCGCGCGTGGCTTCAATACGCCGATCACATCGGGAGTACCCCACTTCCCGCCAAGACTGGCGCCGCCAAGGGCGGATGCAACTGTTACATCTTCGTTTTCCACCAACCAGATAGCGAAACTGGCGTAGAAGTCTTGCTCGGTAACCACCTCGGCATCCGGACTGTCGGCCTTGACCGTTGTCGTGACTGTCAGGGTTTCCTGCGCATCGGCGACAGCGGTCTCGGCGCTGACGAACTCCGCAAGTTGATATGTACCGCGCGCGACCTTAACGATTTTCGAGGTATCTGAGGATAGCAGGCTACCGATAGCGCCGTAGACCGTATTGTGCGGAGTGTCGGGAGTTTGAGCCTCGTCGGCTTTGTCGACCGATCGCCCAGGTTAATCCGTAACGATATAATAATTTCCTAGTGCCTTCCTCGAAGACGGGCCTTCGGCAATCGCGTCAGCAAACTCTCCGCTCGCGTGGCAACACGAAGCAACAACCCGTTCGAGATCATCGCCGCCAGGTGTCCCTCCGAAAAGCGGTCCGCCCTTACGATTGTCGTGATTAAGGCTGCTAAATCATCCTCGTGGGCGGTCGCCACCGCAGACGGGTCCTCATGTAACGTCTTGCCTTGCCGCGAACCGGACCAACTCGACCAGTCGAACACGCGGACCCAGCCATATTCTTCGGCCATTTGGCAAAAGCGATTGATGGGATCGAGATAAACGGTCCCTCCAAGAACCAACTTATCGCCATCCAGAGCGTCGGAAGGCCCTTCGAACAAGGTAGATTCCGGTTGTTCAAAAATTGGGCGAAAGGCTGCCAGTGCCGCCAAGCGCTCGCGCAGAGTCCAGTCCGCCGCCATCCATGGCGCCGCGAATCCCTCCCCCAGACCGGCACCTTCTCTTGCGACTTGACCGGTCCTTGCGCGTTTCAATGGAGCCCCCTGCCCATCTTCATCGACGCGTGACCATAGGACCGGGGAGGATCGGTGTCATCATTCCAATAACCTTCGCTGGACCCAAATGCCCGCCCGCTGTAGGGAAGCGCAATCATGCCCCGCACCGTTTCCCTCACCCGCACGACCAGCGAAACCGACATCGCCCTGACCCTGAACCTCGACGGGTCCGGCACCGCCGACATCGCGACCGGCATCGGCTTTCTCGACCACATGCTGACCGCGCTCGCCCGTCACGGCCTGTTCGATCTCACGATCCGGGCCAAGGGTGACCTGCACATCGATTTCCACCACACCACCGAGGATGTCGGCATCGTCCTCGGCCAGGCCTTCCGCCAGGCCGTCGGGGACAAGCGCGGGATTCGTCGCTTCGGCCAGGCGCTGATCCCGATGGACGAAACCCTCGCCGAAGCCGCCGTCGACTTCTCCGGTCGCCCCTTCCTGGCCTGGACTGTCCCCTTCGACCGCCCCAAAATCGGCGAAATGGACACCGAACTGTTCGAGGAGTTCTTTCGCGCCCTCGCCTTCAACGCCCTGATCAACCTCCATGTGATCAAACGCGCCGGCGTCAACAACCACCACATCGCCGAGGCCTGCTTCAAGGCAACCGCCCGCGCCCTGCGCATGGCCACGGAATTCGATCCGCGGATGGGCGACGCCGTGCCGTCCACCAAAGGCGTGTTGTGACCTTCTGGACCGCCCATCTCGCCGATAGCCGCGATCCCGTGCTGCTGCGCGAGGGATTCGTCTGGGGTGCATTCCTCCTCGGCCCGCTCTGGTTCCTGTCCCGAGGCGCCTGGATCCCCGCTGGGCTGAGTTTCGCCGCCTTACTCCTGGCCAGCGTCCTTCCCAGCCCCGCCAGTGGCTTCGTCTCCCTCGGCCTGATGGCACTCCTCGGCCTCTCCGCCCAAGACCTGCGTGCTTGGTCCCTCACCCGCCGGGGCTACCACCTCGCCCACATCGTCACCGCTCGCACCGAATCCGATGCGCTCGCCCGTCTGCTGACCAACCGCCCGGACCTTATCGAACGGATGGCGCGGTCATGAAGGTCGCGGTCGTCGATTACGGCAGCGGCAACCTCGCCTCCGCGTCCCGAGCACTGGCACTGGCGGCGGAACGGCTGCAACTGTCGGCGGAGGTCGTCATCACGGCCGACCCCGACGCCGTCGCGCGTGCCGACCGGATCGTACTGCCGGGGCAGGGGGCTTTCGCCGACTGTGCGGCTGGCCTCGCCGCGGTTTCCGGCATGCGCGACGCGATCGAGGCGCACGCAACCCGCGGTAACCCCTTCCTCGGCATCTGCGTCGGCATGCAACTGATGGCGGAGCGCGGCTTGGAACACGCCGTCACACCCGGCTTCGGCTGGATCAAGGGCGACGTCGCCGAAATGCCCGCAACCGGTCTGCGCCTGCCGCAGATGGGCTGGAACGGCCTGGATTTCGAAATCGGTGCGCATGAGCTGCTGGAGGGTTTAACCCCCGGCGATCATGCCTATTTTGTGCACAGCTACGCGCTGATCGACGGTGTGCCGGCGGAAACCATCGCGACCACCGATTACGGCGGTCCGGTCGTCGCCTTCGTCGCGGCGGGCAACCGCGCCGGCACCCAGTTTCACGTCGAAAAGAGCCAAGAGGTCGGCATTCGCATCCTGATGAACTTCCTGCGGTGGAACCCATGATCACCGATGCCCCCCCCAAGCCGGAACTCCAGACTGAAGACGTCCGTCTGGTCGAACGCATCGAACGCTTCACCGACGACGACCTCGACGCGCTGTGCGAGGCAACCGACGCCGCGATTCTCGATGGCGGCGGCTTCGGATGGGTCCAGTCCCCCGGCCGCCGAGCCCTGGAAGCATACTACCGCGGAGTCGTGCTCGTCCCCGAACGCGTGCTCTTCGTCGCTCGGCTGAACGGCCACATCGTCGGCGCCGCCCATCTGCAACGCCCGCCCCGCAATAATGAGGCGCAGGCCTTCGCCGCCAATATGATGCACGCCTTCATCGCCCCCTACGCCCGCGGCCACCGTCTCGCCACCGCTCTGACCCTGAAGGTGGAGGAGTTCGCTCGGGAATCCGGCTACCAGGTGCTGAACCTGGACGTGCGGGAGACCCAGACCGCCGCCATCCGTATGTATGAATCGCTCGGCTACGAACGCTGGGGCGAGCACCCGGAATACGCACTCGTCCGTGGTCAGGTGATCAAGGGTTTCTATTACGCCAAACGCCTGCGGCCGCGGCGTGGCCAGACGCAGGACTGACATTCCCATGGGTTTGACGCTTTACCCGGCCATCGACCTCAAAGATGGCCAATGCGTGCGTTTGAAGCGCGGCGAGATGGATCAGGCGACGGTGTATTCCGCCGATCCCGGAGGGCAGGCGCGCGCTTGGCAGGATGCCGGGTTCACTTGGTTGCACGTTGTGGACCTGAACGGCGCCTTCGCCGGCAAACCGGTGAACGCCGAGGCCGCCCGCGCCATCCTTGCATCCACGTCGTGCCCGGTGCAGCTCGGCGGCGGAATCCGGGACATCGCGGGGATTGAGGCTTGGCTGGCGGCCGGGGTCACCCGCGTGATCCTGGGTAGTGCCGCGGCCAAAAATCCGCCGCTGGTGCTGGAAGCCTGCCGCCTGTTCCCCGGCCGCATCGCGGTGGGCATCGACGCACGCGATGGCTTCGTGGCGACCGAGGGCTGGGCCGAAGTCTCCACCATTCCCGCCCCCGATCTCGGCCTGCGGTTCGAGGATGCCGGCGTGTCCGCCATCATCTATACCGACATCGGCCGCGACGGCATGCTGACCGGGCTGAACCTGGAACAAACCGTCGCGTTGTCCGAGCGGTTGACCACGCCGGTGATTGCTTCCGGAGGGGTGGGGAGCCTGGACGATCTGGTCGCGCTGCGCCGGGTGGCGGAGGGAACGCGGATCGAGGGTGTGATCGTTGGCCGGGCGCTCTACGATGGGCGGGTGGACCCGGCGGCGGCGTTGGCGGCTTTGAGTGGGTAGGTACGCCGACATCCGATTGGTCCGGCGCGTTCCCCCTCTCACTCCGCCGCCAACCGAACCGCCGCCGCCTCAGCCCGAACCCAAACCGCCGTATCGTGAAACACCGCCCCCCCAGCCGGAGGCCCCGGATCGTCGCTCGTCAGCGCATTGATCCCAATCCGCCCTTCAAAACTCCCGCTCGGCCACACGCTCTCCGCCACCAGCACCCCCGCCTGGCTCCCCTCCACCACGCGGGCATGCAGCACGACCTCCCCCCGAGCATTCCCCAACCGAACCCGATCCCCATCCGCAACACCCAAAGCCGCCGCGTCCCCCGGATGGATCATAACCGTCGGCCGCCCCTCCCGCTTCCGCCCTGAAGGCATCTCGGAAAAACTCGTATTCAAAAACGACCGAGCCGGAGCGGTAACCAACCGGAACGGCCGGTCCGGCCCAACATCGTCGATCACCGTCATATGGTCCGGCAGCCGAGGCATCATCGCATGATTGGGCCCCAACGCTGCCCAATCCGGTGCGAAATGAAACTTCTTGTCGCGCGTCGGAAACCCGGTCAGGAAATGCGCCTCCTCAAAGCCGGGCATCACATCGACCCAACGCTCCCGCAGCACCGTCGCCGCATCCGGCCGGCCGGACATACGTAGCGTGGCATCGACGATCTCCATCGCCGTCATCTCGAACCCCGGATGCACCGCCCCCAGCCGCCGAGCCAACGCTTGGATCACCTCATGATTGGACCGGCATTCCCCAGGCGGCTCGATCAGCTTGGGGCCGATCTGGATATGGCTGTGCCCTCCGGCCTGATAAAGATCGTCATGCTCCATGAACATCGTTGCCGGCAGCACGATGTCCGACCACCGGCACGTCTCGGTCATGAACTGCTCGTGCGTCACGACAAACAGATCCTCCCGCCCGAACCCCCGGCGAACCCGGTTCGAATCCGGACAGACATCCAGCGGGTTCTGGTTCTGAATGATCATCGCATGCACCTGAGGGCCGTCCCCCAGCTCGCTCCGATCCCCGGTCAGCACGCTGCCGACACGGCTCATATCCAGCACCCGCACATTCGTTTTGACCGCATCCAACCCCTCGATCAGCGACCGGTTCCAGTTGTACATCCCCCGGTTCGACCAAAGCGCTCCGCCGCCCTCATGCTGCCACGCTCCGGTCACCGCCGGCAGGCAGGAAACCGCATGCATGTTCGCCGCACCGTTCCGCCCGCGTGCGAACCCATATCCCAACCGCAGAAAACTCCGCTGAGCAGACCCATAAAGCCGAGCAAAATCTTCGATGCAGTCAACGGAAAGCCCGGTGATCCCCGAAGCCCATTCCGGCCCCCTTGTCCGCAGATGCGCCTCCAGATCCCGAGGCATATCCGTATACCGATCCATATACGCCCGATCCGCATACCCATCCCGAAACGCCACATGCATCATCGCGCAGGCGAGCGCCCCATCCGTCCCCGGCTTCGGCGCGATATGAATATCCGCCACCGCGGCCGTCGGCGTGCGATACGGATCGACCACCACCACCTTCGCGCCGCGCTCCTTCCGCGCCCGGGTCACATGCGTCATCACATTGACCTGAGTGGAAACGGGATTGCCGCCCCAAATCACGATCAGATCGGACTTCGCCATCTCCCGAGGATCCAGTCCCCGGCTTTGCCCCACCCCCGCGATCCAGCCGATCTCCGGCAAGGTCGTGCAGATCGTCATCTTCTGCCGCGAATATCCCATCACGTTGCGCAACCGGTTGATCCCGTCGCGCTGCACCAGACCCATCGTCCCGGCGAAAAAGAACGGCCACACCGCCTCCGCCCCATGCTCCGCCGCCACCGCCTGAAACCGCTCGGCGACCCGGTCCAGCGCCTCGTCCCACGTGATCCGGCGAAACTGCCCCGACCCCTTGGCCCCCGTCCGCAGCAGCGGGTGCATCAGCCGGTCCGGATGATGAATCCGTTCGGCATACCGGGCGACCTTGTTGCAGATCACCCCCGCCGTGTAGCTGTTATCCCGAGCACCACGCACCGCGCCGATGCGGTTGTTGCCAAGCACCTCCACCTCCAAGGCGCAGGTGGACGGGCAGTCGTGCGGGCAAACCGAATTCTTGAAAATCTTCATGCCGCCAGCCTAACGCGAGGGGGCGGGCGCCGTCCATCAGCCCAACGCCACGCCCTCGTAGAGTTCGGCCATGGGGAGTTCGATATCGATATCCGGCAGCGAAATAACGCCGTGGTCCGCGATCGGCACACCGGCCCACTTCGCGTCCGACCGGCTGAAGACCTGCGCCCCAACGAAATCCTGCTCCAGCATCACATAGTGACGGATGGACGGCGTATCCCGGTACTCCTGGTATCTTGAGGATACGGTCGGTCCGCGCGGGTAGTCCCGGCACACGACGATCGCATCGGGGTACCGAATGTGGCCCGCGACTTCGATTTTCATATCGCTGCCAAACGGCTGGCATTTTGTGCCGCGCAGGCGCTCCCGCAGCATGCTGGTCAAGTTCAACGAGATGCGGTTGTGCTCGGTCGTATCACCAGTCATCGCAACCGGCGAGAACCCGTCAAACTCGTACTTGAACTCCTGCCGTTCTTCCCACGCGAGGAACTCGGCCAGCGTCATTGGCGTGCGGACGAATGCGCCCATAAACTCTCCCATACCACATCCAACGCCCACCCGGGAGCATCCAAATGTCCGTCACCACCATCATGGTCCCCATGCGCGACGGCATCCGCCTGGCAACTGACGTCCACCTCCCCCCCGGCGACGGCCCATTCCCCGTCATCCTCGAACGCACTCCCTACGGACGCGCCGAAGCCAGCCGATCCGAAATCACCGCAACCAACCGCACTCCCGCCACAAGACCCGAAATCGCCGCCTATTTCACCCAACACGGCTACGCGGTCGTCTACCAGGACACGCGGGGCCGCTATGGGTCGGACGGCACCTTCGTCAAATACCTCTCCGACGGGCACGACGGCTTCGACACCGCCGCCTGGCTGCTCGAACAACCCTGGTGCGACGGCCGCTTCGCCACCATGGGCCTGTCCTACGCCGCCCACACCCAAGCCGCCCTCGGCTGCCTCGACCCGCCCGGCCTCCGGGCGCAAATCCTGGACTGCGGCGGCTTCGTCAACGCCTGGCGCGGCGGAATACGCCAGAACGGCGCCTTCGAGCTGAAACAGGCCACCTGGGCACTGAAAAACGCCCAAACCTCGCCCGAGGCCCTGGCCGACCCCATCATGAAAGCCGCCCTGGCCACGGAGAACGTCCGCGACTGGTTCACCGGCATGCCCTGGAAGCCCGGCCACTCGCCGTTGCGCCACCACCCCGATTATGAGGCCTACCTTTTCGAGCAATGGACCCACGGCACTTTCGACGCGTACTGGCAGCAACTCGGCATCTGCACCGAATTTTACCACGAACAATACAGTCCCGTGCCGATCGTCCACATGTCTTCCTGGTTCGACCCATACCCGGTGACCGCGACCCAAAACTACACCGGCTTGAAAACCCGAGGCCCCCAGCGCCTGATCCTCGGCCCCTGGACCCACGGCGACCGCAGCGATTCCGTCTTCGGCGACGTCTCCTTCGGCCCCCAGGCCACGCTCGACTCCTGGGCCGGCGACTGGCGCGCCTACCGCCTGCGCTTCTTCGATCACGTGCTGAAAGGCACCCCGCTGGACGAACCGCCGGTGCGCGTTTTCGTGATGGGCGGAGGCTCCGGCCGCCGCGACCCCGCCGGCAAGATGGACCACGGCGGCCGCTGGATCGGCGCGGCCGACTGGCCGCTGCCCAATGCCATCCCGACCGCCTTCCACCTCCACGCCGACGGCACCCTCTCGCCCGACGCCCCCAGGGACGGCGCCCCCCCGCTGTCCTACGATTTCGACCCCGCCCACCCCGTTCCCACCATCGGTGGCGCGCTCACCAGCCTCGAACCCGTCGCATCCGGCGGCGCCTGGGACCAGACCGAATCCCCCGCCTTCTTCGGCTGCACCCCGCCATACCTGCCGCTCTCCGCCCGCCCCGACGTCCTCGCGTTCCAGACCCCGCCTCTCCCATCCGCCGTCGAACTGATCGGTCCGGTCGAGGCCGAACTCTGGGTCGCCACCGACGGTCCGGACACCGATTTCACCGCCAAGCTGATCGACGTCCATCCGCCCAGCGCCGACTACCCCAAGGGCTACGCGATGATTCTGTGCGACGGCATCCTCCGCCTGCGCTATGCCGAGGACCCATCGAGCCCCCGTGTGCGTAACCCCGGCGAAATAACCCGGATCAAAGTAAATCTTGGTCCCATCGCCAACCTGTTCCTGCCCGGCCACCGCATCCGCCTGGATATTTCGTCCTCGAATTTTCCCAAATTCGACGTCAACCCCAACACTGGCGAACCCGAGGGAATGGCACGCCGCAAACGCATCGCCGTAAACACCGTATTCGCTGACGCCGGCCGGCCGAGCCGGGTGGTGCTGCCGTTGACCAGATATTGATAATTGGTTATGAACCCTCGCCCGCGCTGGTCCTTCGATCGCTTGCGGAGTTGGTCTCGTAACCAAATATCGATAGGAAATACCGGATGAAAAAACAAATATTGGTGGCATTACTGGCCTTCAGCGGCATTTTCGCCGTCAGTGCGGCCCAGCCAGGTCATGCGGCGGAAATCACGGGATACGGCCGCAAATGCCTGGACGTAAGAGGCTCCGGTACCGCCAACGGTACCGCGGTTCAAATATGGAACTGCACGCACGTTGCAAACCAAAAATGGATAATTTCCGATGGAAAGATCATCGGATACGGCAACAAATGTCTGGATGTAAGGGACGCCGGCACCGCTAACGGCACAGATGTTCAGATGTGGGACTGCATGAACGTCCCCAATCAACAATGGAGCCTCGCCAACGGGAAGATCGTCGGCTATGGCGGCAAACGCCTCGACATCGGGCGCACCGGTACGACCAACGCTCCCCCCGTGAAAATGTGGGACTGTTTCGACATCGATAATCAAAAATGGTCGATCAGGTAACCGAAGCCGACGGCGTCGCGTCCCGGCCGCCCGCCGAAAGCAGCAGGGAATAGGAACGCACGAGCCCTTGCGCTAACAAGACCGCCTCGCCCCAACGATTGCCGACAAGGACCCGACCGATGCCAGCCGTCGAACGTTTCAACCGCCTGGCCTTGGCCATCTTCGCAACCGCGGCCATCGGCATCTTCGCGGCCATCGCCGCCAGCCCCGCCTCGGCACAGGAGCCCGGAAAAGCGGTGACGACACCATCGGGCCTGCAAATGACCGACACCAGGCTCGGCGACGGCCCCACGCCGACCCCCGGCCAAATCTGCGTCGTGCATTACACCGGCTGGCTCTACGAAAACGGCGTCAAGGGCAGGAAATTCGACAGCTCCCGCGATCGTGGCAAGCCGTTCGAGTTCCCCGTCGGCAATGGGCAGGTGATCCGCGGCTGGGACGAAGGCGTCGCCACCATGAAGGTCGGCGGCGCCCGCACGCTGATCATCCCGCCGGAACTCGGCTATGGCGCACGCGGCTTTGGCAACGGCCTCATACCACCCAACGCAACCCTCGTATTCGACGTCGAACTGCTCGGCGTGAAGCGCTGATCCCACCCGGCGCCTCTTGCATGAACCGCCGCCCCGCTGGTAGCGCCATCCCCATGATCGAGCTCTCCCCAGCCCCTGCCACAATCCCCGCCGGCCGGCGCGTCTACGCGATCGGCGACATCCACGGCTGCGCCGAACAACTGGACGCGCTGCACGCCCAGATCGCCGACGACCTCGCCGCCCGACCCGTCGCCAGCGCCGTCCTGATCCATGTCGGCGATTACGTCGATCGCGGCCCCGACACCGCCGGTGTCCTCGCCCGCCTCGCCGCCGGTTGCCCCGTCCCCGGTGCCGAAATGATCAACCTCATCGGCAACCACGAAAACACCATGCTCGAAGCCCTGGGAGGCGAGCGGGCCGCCGCGACCGATTGGCTCTTCGCCGGCGGCCGCCCGTCGCTGGAAAGCTACGGCGTCGATCCAAACTCCCCCCGCGACACCTGGCCCGCCGCCGTCCCGCCCGAACACATCGCCTTCCTCAAAGGCCTCAAGACCATGCACCGGGAAGGGGGGTACGCCTTCGTCCACGCCGGCGTCCGCCCGCACGTCCCGCTCGATCAGCAGGCCCGCGACGACCTCCTGCGTATGCGCCAACCCTTCCTCTATTCCGAGGTCGATTTCGGCGCCGTCGTCGTCCATGGCCACACCCCGGTCAAACATCCGGTGATCCGCCACAACCGCATCGCCATCGACACCGGCGCGGTCTTCGGCGGCCCCCTGACCTGCCTCGTCCTCGAAACCGATCAACTCGGCTTCCTCACCGCTGACCCGATGCACGAACCCGTCTCGATCGCCCACCGGTAACCCAGTGCAAGCCATCGCCGCCGGCCTCCTGGCCGCCTTCGTCGGATTCGCCTCCTCCTTCGCGGTGGTGCTGCAAGGGTTGATGGCGGTCGGCGCCACACGAGCCCAGGCCGCCTCCGGCCTCATGGCCCTCGCCATCGCCATGGGCCTCAGCGGCGTCGTCCTGAGCCTCTGGCGCCGCCAACCCATCAGCGCGGCCTGGTCGACACCAGGGGCCGCTCTCCTGGCCACCTCCGGCACGCCCGAGGGAGGCTTCCCCGCCGCCGTCGGTGCCTTCCTGGTCTGCGGCGCGCTGATCGTCCTCGCCGGCCTCTGGCGCCCGCTGGGCCGAGCGGTGGAGCGTATCCCGCCAGCCCTCGCCAACGCCATGCTGGCCGGCGTCCTGCTCGGTCTCTGCCTCGCCCCCGTGCGCGCCATGGGCAGCGTGCCACTGCTGGCCACGCCCGTGGTGCTGATCTGGGCCCTGGTCTTCCACTGGAAGCGTCTGTTCGCCGTGCCCGCCGCGGTGCTGGCGGTGATCGTGCTGATCGCCGCGCAAGGCATCCCCGCCGGCATCGGCTCCCTGCTGCCGGTCGTCGAACCCGTCCGCCCGATCTTCACCCTCGCCGCCGCGCTTGGCCTTGGGATCCCGTTGTTTCTTGTAACGATGGCCTCGCAAAACATCCCCGGCATGGCGGTGCTGCATTTGAACGGCTACCGCCCCCCGCCCAGCCCGCTGTTTGTCACCACCGGCGTTTTCACCCTGCTCGGTGCCCCGTTCGGCGGCCATGCCGTCAACCTCGCCGCGATCACCGCCGCCTTGTGCGCCGGGCCCGATGCCCACCCCGATCCGGCGAAACGTTACTACGCCGCTGTCGTTGCCGGATTGACCTATATTGCCTTCGGCCTCCTCGCCGGCACCGCCACCGCCTTCTTCGCCGCCTCCCCGCCCGTGCTGATCGAGGCCGTCGCCGGCCTCGCCTTATTGGGCGCCTTCGGCTCGGCATTATTCGGTATGGTATCGGCCGTGGAAGGGCGGGAGGCCGCCTTGGTCACCTTCCTGATCACCGCGGCCGGCCAGGGGTTCTTCGGCATCAGCGGCGCGTTCTGGGGGTTGCTGGCCGGGGCCGCGATGCTGGGATTGGCGCGGTTCAAGGGGCGGGCCGGCTCGATCTGACTCAACACGAGATGGCCGATTCACGACAGCCTTCTCGTGCGGCGTTAACCTTCGGTTAACTCTTTACCGCCACAATGACAAAACCGGCCGGGGATGGTCCCCGACCGGTTTGAGTCAGGAGAAAGCGGATGCCTAGAAAACGTCGCTTGCTCCTGGTGCTGATTGTGGTGATCGGACGCATCCGCGTCAAGATCATTATCAGGCTGCACTAGGAGTTGGGTCGGTCCTCGCAAGGGGACCGGCTCGCTCCTGACGCCCGATCGGCGCCGGCTTACGCGACGATATCGGCCTTACCATACCATTGCATGCCGAAACAAACGCCTGCGGCCCATGACGCTGCATTGATTTTCTTCGACGGCGTAAACGGTTTGTTAACCCTTTACCCCCACAATCACAAAACCGGCCGGGGATGGTCCCCGACCGGTTTAAGTCAGGAGAAAGCCGATGACTGCAAAACGTCGCTTGCTCCTGGTGCTGATTGTGGTGATCGGACGCATCCGCGTCAAGATCATTATCAGGCTGCACTAGGAGTTGGGTCGGTCCTCGCAAGGGGACCGGCCCGCTCCTGACGCCCGATCGGGCCGGCTTACGCGACGATGTCGCCCTCACCATACTATTGCATGCCGAAACAAACGCTTGCGGCCAATGACGCGGTATTGATTTTCTTCAACGGCGTAAACGGTTTGTTAACCCTTCACCGCCACAATGACAAAACCGGCCGGGGATAGTCCCCGACCGGTGTAAGTCAGGAGAAAGCGAATGAGCTTCAATCGCCGCTTGCTCCTGGTGCTTATTGTGGTGATCGGTCGCATCCGCGTCAAGATCATTATCAGGTTGCACTAGGAGTTGGGCCGGCCCTCGCAAGTGGGTCGGCCCGCTCCTGGCGTCCGGACCGTCCCGACCCACGCAGCGGTGCCACGTCCACCATACCAACGATTGCAAGTATAAACCCCTTCGCCCCCCCCCCCCCCCGCGAGGAAAAGCCCGAACAGCTGCCCGGCACGGCCATGACGAAAC
>CAIRCM010000035.1 GCA_903877125.1 uncultured Acetobacteraceae bacterium
GGCGCGGCTGCGGTCCCAACAAGGACCACATCATGCTGCATCTGGAGCACCTCGGCGCCGACCTGCTGCACGAACGGCTGCCCGGCATCTCCGAGACGGCGAAAGTGTTCGCCGGTGTGGACGTGAACAAGGGCGCGATCCCGGTGTTGCCGACGGTGCACTACAACATGGGCGGCGTGCCGACCAACGTGCATACCGAAGTGTTGCGCCCCACCAAGGACAATCCCGACGCCGTCGTTCCCGGCCTGATGGCCGTGGGCGAGGCCGCTTGCGTGTCGGTGCATGGCGCCAACCGTTTGGGCACGAACTCGCTGCTCGATCTGGTTGTGTTCGGCCGTGCGGCGGCGTTGCGCGCGGCGGCGACGATCAAGCCGGGCGCGAGCCAGCCGGCCCTGCCGCCGAAAGCCGGGGAGGCGTCGCTGGACCGGTTCGACAAGACCCGTCATGCCAAGGGCGGCACGCGCGTGGCCGATCTGCGCGACACGATGCAGCGTGCGATGCAGAATCATGCCGCGGTCTTCCGGGCCTCCAAGACGCTGACGGAAGGTGTCGAGAAAATTCAGAAGGTTTGGTCCGGCATGAGCGATATGTCGGTGTCGGACCGGTCGTTGGTGTGGAACTCGGACCTCGTCGAGGCGCTGGAACTGCAGAACCTGATGGGTAATGCGATGACGTCGATGGTCAGCGCGGAGGCTCGGCATGAAAGCCGGGGCGCGCATGCGCACGACGATTACCCGAACCGGGATGACGAGAACTGGATGAAGCACACGTTGGCGTGGTGCGGCGAGGATGGGGCGGTCAAGTTGGACTATCGCCCGGTCAAGATGCAGACGCTGACGAACGAAGTGTCCGTTTTCCCGCCCAAAGCCCGCGTTTACTGAGAGGTTTGGTCAGATGGTCGAATTCAACCTTCCGGTGAACAGCCGCGTTGGCACCGGGCAGACGTTCAAAGCGCCGGCCGGTGCGAAGAACGTGCGCGAGTTTAAGATTTATCGTTGGAGCCCTGACGATGGGGCCAATCCTCGGACGGACACCTATCAGATCGATCTGGACGCGTGCGGGCCGATGGTGCTGGATGCGCTGATCAAGATCAAGAACGAGGTCGATCCGACCTTGACGTTTCGCCGGTCCTGCCGGGAAGGGATTTGCGGGTCCTGCGCGATGAACATCGATGGCGGCAACACGCTCGCGTGCTTGAAGCCGATCGAGGATTGCAAAGGCGCGGTGAAGATTTCCCCGTTGCCGCATATGCCGGTGATCAAGGATCTGGTCCCCGACCTGTCGCAGGTCTACGCGCAGTATCGCTCGGTCGAGCCCTGGCTGCAGGCCGACAGCCCGGCGCCGCCGGATGGGGAGCGGCTGCAATCGAAGGAAGAACGGGCAAAGATCGACGGGCTGTGGGAGTGCATTCTTTGCTTCTGCTGTTCCACGTCGTGCCCGTCGTACTGGTGGAACGGGGACCGGTATCTTGGGCCGGCGGTGTTGTTGCAGGCTTACCGATGGATCGCCGATACGCGGGATGAGGCGACGGGTGCTCGGCTGGATGCGCTGGAGGATCCGTTCAAGCTGTACCGGTGCCACACGATCATGAACTGCACGGATTCGTGCCCGAAGGGGTTGAACCCGGCGAAAGCGATCGCGGAGATCAAGAAGCTGATCGTGGAGCGGGTGGGGTAACGCCACCCGGCCCCGTCCAAGACGCCCGCAATCCGCTGACCGACCTTCCGCCTGACTGATCAAGCTGGACGACAGCCCGCCGCCGCATCATGGGGCGGCCCCTGGTCACCGTATGTCGCGAGTTCCGCCAGCAGGTTGGCCATGCCATAGGACGGTTTGTAGCCGAGCCAGCGGACCGCCTCGGAAATGTCCAGCTTGGTGGGTCGGACGGTCGGATCGAGGCCGAACGACACTGCGAGATCGTAGTGTTGGGCGTAGTATTTCCTGAATGTCGATCCTGGGCCATCGACGTCCCAGTGGGCCAGATCGTTGTCGGTATATTCGTAGGCGCCGTCGAGCGTGAGAACCGGCGGGCGATCGATCTGTTGCTTGCCCAGCATGTCCAGGCTCTGCATGACGGCGGAGGCGACGTCGTCGATATGTACCGCGCCGCGCCAGAACCATTGGGCCCAGTCACGGTAACGGGTGTAAACTGACCGATTCCAATACGGTATGAATCCGCGCGGGCGCAGGATGATCGCGTTCATGTCCTGGCGCGCGCCGTAATCCGTCACGATCTGCTCGGCCAGGATCTTGCTACGGGCATAGAGCGTCGTTGGCCGATGCACGCTGGTCGTTGAAATATGAACGATCCTGTCGATGCCGACCGAAGTCGCGGCCTCGAAAACCTCGAACGTGCCGCGAACGTTCAGATCGAAAAATTCGTGCGCATTTTTCTCGCCGTTCGATTCGTGGATGCCGTGCCAGCCGGCGATGTGCACGATCGCTCCGCAGCCGGCGAGGTATTCCGGCAAACGATCGCGATCCAGAATGGATCCCTGGATGAAGGTGGCGCCCGGGGGCCGGTGGGCCGGCGGGCGGATGTCGAGGATGACCGGGGTGTGCCCGGTGCTCAGCAGCCGGGGGGTCAGGACCTGGCCCAGGTCGCCCGATCCGCCGGTCAGCAGAATTTTCATCCGCGTTACCGCAGCCGCGCCCCCGGATCCATACCCAGCAGGACGCGGCCGGCGATGGGATACCATTCGGGCGCGATCGTGACGGTTTGCCCGACGACCTGCAGGTCTCGCCAGCATTCGGCCAGGCGGCTTTCGCGTTTGAACGAGGTGCTGCCGCCGTAGCGGTAGATCATGTCCATGGAATCCCGAGCGCAGTCGGCGGCGAAGGTCGATGCGAGACGGCACCGGGCTTTCTGTTCGAGGGTGATTTCGCTGCCTTCGGCCAGGGTGTTCCAGAGTTCCCGCAGCATGGCGCTGCGATTGCCTCGGCCGGCGTTCAGCATGGTGTCGGCGCGGCCGACGGCTTCCTGCACCTGCGGGCTTTCGCAGAGGCGCGCGGTGTTGCCCCGGCCTCGGGGGACTTTTTCGACGGCGAGTTCGATCAGCGCCTCGATCCCGCCGCGGGCGATGCCGGTGATCACCGAACTATGGTGCGGGCCGACCCAGCATTGGCTGGGTAGGGCGTAGGACAGGCCGGGCCATTTCGACCATTGATTGTCCAGCGGGATGCCCGCATGGATCATGACCCGTCGTTCCGGCAAAAACACGTCTTCTACCGTCCAGTCGAAGCTGCCGGTGCCGCGCAGGCCGGTGACGTCCCAACTGCCGGGGATGGTCGTGGTTTCGTGCTTGGGGAACAGGCCGCGCCAATGGGTTCCGCCGTCCTCTCGCTTGCGGGGGACGCCGTCGTCGAGGATTTGGAAGCTGCCGAGCATCCATGCGGCCTCCTGGCTGCCGCTGCCGAAGGTCCAATGGCCGGTTACCCGGTAGCCGCCGGGCACGGGGATGGCGGTGCCGCCGCCCATGACGGCGGTGCCGGCGCCGGTGGTGCCTTTGCCGTCGGCGTAGATTTCCGAGATTCCCTCATCGGGCAAGCCGAGCATGACAAGCTGCACGATGGTGTTGTTGGCGAGGTTCCAGCCGACCGATCCCGCGCCCTCGGCCAGCAATTCGACGACCCGGGTGAAGGTGATGGGATCGACCTGCGATCCGCCGAGGGAGCGGGGAATTGCCATTCGGTAGAAGCCGGCTTCTTTCATCATCTCCACGAGTTCGGCGGGAAATCGTTGTTCGGCTTCGATCTGCTGGCGGTGGCGGCGTATATTGGGTTGGATCGCTTTTGCGTCCCGCACGATTGTTTGGCTGTCGATGTCCTGCGGCAGTCGCGTGTCCTCGATCATCGCGTCCATGTTGCTTCTCCCTTTGGGGCGATCCTGACTCGGGATTGTCATGGTGTCACCCCCTTGCGCCGGTGTCCGACCGGGTGCGGCGGGTCGATCTTTCGAAATGGCGATGATTCGGGTTGACCTGCTGTCCGCGGAAGGGTTGGAATCCGACAGATCGGTTCAAAAACAGCGCAAATGAAGGGAGCGTGTAATGCCGGAGGTGCGGGATGGGTTCGGCCTGCTCGAGAAAGTCAAGCCGCACTGCGAGCGGTTGTTGGGGATTCCGATGTGCGGTCTGTTTTCCGCATTGATGGGTTTTGCCCTGTTTTTCCGGGCACTCTCCGCACTATTCGGCAGTACGCCGTTGGGTTGGCTGTCGCTTGGCCTGTTGGGAATGGGTGTCGCTGCATTCTTCGTTGCTCTGCCTGCGCAGGTTGGACCGCCACGGTCGTTCGAGGGATTGCAGGCAGGATTCCTTGCTGGACTGGTGGCTGCTGTCCTTGGTGGTGCAACTTATTACGGCCCCAATCTCGAAGGATGCGTGACGGCGGATCCGGGCTGGATGCTTTTTCGCCTATTGCTGGCCTGCGCACCCCTGGGCAGTATACTGGGTTGGGTTTTCGGAATGACGTTGCCGATCGCACCGGCGGTTAAAAGAGAAAAGGGCAGCGGGGGGGCATCGGCAGGGGAGGGCGCGCCGCCGCAAACGCCGGCCGAACGAAAGTTCTGGCTGTTGGTATCATTCGCGGGGTTGATACTGGTCCTGGTATTCTACGTCTTCGTCTGGACCGACGTGGGAGCACATGCCTCTTGGCTTGGTCCCAACCAGCCGACAATGCTGTTCCGGCGGCTGATTGTTATTGTCGGATGCTTTGCGATTGCGTTTACGGCGATCGTTACCTTGGTTTACTCGTGGAAGCCGCCCGTGTTCATCAAGGCGCGCCGTCCCGCGGGTGAGGGGCGCCCGATTCTCGCGGCGCTGTTCTGGGTTGGCGTGAGCAGTATCGCCTTGTGTCTGCTATTCCCAAATGTCGATATGATAATGGACGCGCCGGTCAATCAGAACGACCGGAGTTGCCGTGCCATTGCGCAGGTGTCCAAGGGCTGGGAGGTTGGGTTTCGCATCGCCACGTTGTTCATCTGGCTCTGGACCGTTGTCGCGCTTGCGCTGCTCGAAGGGCTGACGCTTGTAACCTCGGGCATAGGCCGGTTGCGCCGAAGCTGGGGTCATCATTGACCGCTGGTCTGACACAGTATGTGCCGCTTCCAGCGGGACCGGACCTACGACCGGTTCGACCGCTGCCTCGCCGGTTGACGGCGGTCGGGGCCGGTCCTATCAACGGCATTCCAATCAAGGATTTACCGATGAACCCGGCTCAAGAGCTTAAGGTTTTCTGGCAGCCTGGTTGAACGAGTTGTTTGAAACTCAAGGAGTTTCTCTCGGTCCGTGCGATCGAGTTCGATTCGGTCAACATTCTCGCTGACCCCGAGGGCCTTCCTGAATTGCGGCGTCTTGGCGCCCGATCCATTCCCGTGTTGTCGCGTGGCGACGACTGGACGTTCGCGCAGAATTTGGCCCATGTGGTCAAGTTCCTCGGGCTGAACGAAAATGCCGGTCCCGTCTTGTCTCCGGACGAGCTCGTGGGGCGGATGGACATTTTCCTCAGTGCCGCGGTGCGCAACATCCCGTTGATGCCGAACAGCGAACTGGAAACGCAGGCGCCTGGGCGTCCGCGCGCGTTCCGGGTGCTGAGCCACCATATTTTCCGGATCGTGGAAACGTTCCTGGAGGTGGCCGAAGGCGCGGAGCTCACGCATGCGCTGATCTCGACCGGGCCTTCGGATGAGATGACGACGTTCGTATCCATCGGCGTGTATGGACAGGGTGTGCTGGAGCGGTTGCGCGCTTTCTGGGCGGGCAAGACGAACCATGACGGCAAGGAAACCGTGCAGACCTATTACGGACCGCAATCCCTGCATGAACTGATGGAGCGCACGACGTGGCACTCCGGCCAGCATGTGCGGCAATGGTTCATGCTGTTGGGCATGCACGGGGTGACGCCGGATCAGCCGTTGGGCGAGGAGGCGTTCGCCAAGTTGCCGATGCCGTCGAGCGTCTGGGACGGTTAGACTGAACCGATAGCCTGTTCGGCCCGTATGAAGGGTATGAACAGGCTATCGCTGCTTATTTTTTCCCTGCTTTGGCTTGCTGGCTGCGCCGATGGGCCGATGCCCCGGCTCGCCCCGCATGTCGATCTCGATCGATACGCGGGGCGCTGGTATGTGATCGCGGAAATTCCGTATTTCGCCGAACGCGGCAATGTCGGCAGTTATTTCGATGTCAGTTTCCGGCCGGATGGCACGCTGACCGACGTTTATACGGGATATGCGGGAACGCTCGCAGGGAAGCGGACCTCCGCCACCATGACCGGCTACGTGGTGCCGGATACCGGCAATGCGAAGTGGATGGAACGGCCCTTCTGGCCGATTTCTCTGCCCTATCTCATTATCTACGTCGATCCGGGGTATCGTTATGCGCTCGTGGGCTATCCCGGCATGAAATACGGTTGGGTCCTGGCACGCGATCCGATGATGGACGACGCGACTTACCGGGAACTGTTGGGTCGCTTCGCTGCCGAGGGTTACGATACGAGGCTATTCGAACGGGTGGCGCAGGCGGCACGGTAAGGCAACGCTGGCAAATAAGTGCGCCAGCACGCCAGCAAAGTTGCCGCCAAAAACATAACCTTAGGGCCTGTTCGACACCGCTGATCGATTCGATTAATGTTGAACAGGCCCTAACCCCTCTTATTCACCGCATAGCAGGGATTCGCTGGCAGGCACGGCACAACCGTCTGGAATCGCATAAGGTTTGGTTCTCGACGCCATACCCGATGCCCGGACAGAATCTGCCA
>CAIRCM010000036.1 GCA_903877125.1 uncultured Acetobacteraceae bacterium
GGGTCGGGCCACGAGCCAACATCACAGATCGCTGGTATTATACCAACCGCCCGAAACCTTGACTCGTGGCCCGACCCATATCGTCACGCCGGCGAATGCCGGTATCTACGATTTTTCAAGCTCCGGGCACCGAAAGGCGTGGATACCGGCATTCGCCGGCAGGACGCGGGTGGGTCGGGCCACGAGCCAACATCACAGATCGCTGGTATTACTTCCCGATTCCGGAAATGTTGCTGTCGAACCAGGCAAGGTCTTGCTTCCATTGCGGGTGGTCGGGGTGTTGCGCCAGCAGTTGCACCACGATCTGCCGCCCGGCGGTCAGGGCCGCGCGGGCTTTGGCGGTTTGCCCGGCTTCCAGGGACGCGGTCGCAATGTGCGCGTAGGACAACGACAGATCGCGCTGCCAGCCGGCATTGCCAGGATCGGACTTCGCCAGACGCTCCCGGATGTCTCGGCTGTCGCCGAAGGATTGCAGCGCCTCCGCCAGATTGCCCTGCGCCACCAGCACGTCGCCGAGCTTCTCCAACGACACCGACAGATCGCGCTGCCAGCCGGCATTGCCGGGATCGAACTTCGCCAGACGATCCGCGATGTCGCGGCTGTCGCGGTAGGATTGCAGCGCCTCCGCCAGATTGCCCTGCGCCACCAGCACGTTGCCGAGCTTCTCCAACGACACCGACAGATCGCGCTGCCAGCCGGCATTGCCGGGATCGGACTTCGCCAGACGCTCGGTAATGGCGAGGCCGGCGCGGTAGGATTGCAGCGCCTCGGGCAGAGTGCCCTGCGCCACCAGAACGTCGCCGAGCTTGTTCCACGACACCGACAGATCGCGCTGCCAGCCGGCATTGCCGGGATCGGACTTCGCCAGACGCTCGACGATGTCGTGACGGGCGCGGTAGGATTGCAGCGCCTCGGGCAAATTGCCCTGTGCCATCAGCACGTCGCCGATCCGTTCGTTACTGGTACCAAGGTCATACTGCCAGCCGGCATTGCCGGGATCGGACTTCGCCAGACGCTCGAAGATGTCGCGGCTGGCGCGGTAGGATTGCAGCGCCTCGGGCAAATTGCCCTGCTCCGTCAGCACGTCGCCGAGCTTGTTCAACGACACCGACAGTTCCCGTTGCCAATCGGTGTTCGCCGGCTCGGCGTCGGCGAGCGACTGCATGATGTCGCGGGATTGCCGGGCCGCCGCCAAAGCGTCCAGCGTCAGGCCCTGGGCCAGCAGCGTGTTCACCTTTTGCGACAACGCGGTGGCCTGGCTGCGGCGCAGCGCCGGGTTCGGCGGGCCAAGGGCATTCAGGCGTTCCTGCAACTTCGTCGCCTGGTCCAGGATGTCCCGGGCCACGTCGACCGGGATCCGGCCGTTGTCGCTGAACTTCTGCGCCAGACCGAACACCATCGTGTTCGCCGCCTCGGTGGCGGAGGTCAGTGCCTGCTCGGCCTTGTCGCGTTGTCGGCTGGCATCCCGCCACTGCCAGCCCGCCAGTCCCGCCAGCCCCAGCGCGACCACCAGGCCGCCGCTGAGCGCGGCGACGCGGCGGCGTTGCGCGCTTGTCTCGCGCCGCCGGCGTGCCTCGGCAGCGGCCGCGCACGCGGCGATGAACGCGGTCAGCACCGGCGTCACATCCAGCCGGCCGCGCAGTTGCAGCGCGGCGCTCAGGGTAGCGGGGGCGATGTCCAGATGCCCCGCCTTCACGGCCTCCGCCGCCGCGTCCCACTCCCGCGCCAACGGTTCCAGCATGTGCCGGGCGCGCAGCAGCGGGCCGAGTTCCTTTACCAGCGCCACCGCGCGGGGCCAGATGCGCAGCAGCGCCTCATGCGTCGGGCGCACCGTGTCGCCGCTGGCGGTCAGCAGCCGCGCGTCGATGAACGCGTCCAGCAGGCCGGCACGCTCGGGGTGACCGGTCTCGAATGTCGGGCGATGCAGCGGCGCGATCGTCGCGACCAAATCCGGCGTGACGTCGCTGACCAGGGCCGCGACCAGCGGCTCCAGCGGCGCATCCGGAAGCCCGACCATCGCCGCTTCGGCGGTTTGCGACACCGCTTCCGCCATACCGGGATAATCCGCCGCGCGCAGCACGCCGTCGCCGCGCCGGTCCTGCGCCTCATATAGCCGCGCGAGCGCGACCTGCAGCAGCGGCAGCGCATCGCCGCCGGCGGCGTCGGTGGCGAGGCGCGCGGCCAGCCCATCCTCGAACGCCAAAGCCGGCTCGCAGGTGGCGACGGGGCCGAGCACGATGGATTCCAACTCGGTGGCGTCGGGCGGGACGAGGTCGAGGGTGGCGCCGCGTTCGCGCAGCGTCAGCAGCGGCGCCACGCCCTGGAACCGCGCATAGGCGTCGCCGCGCAGCACGATCGCGACATGCGCGAGGCCGGAGTCCGCCAGGCCCAGCAGCAGCGCCGCGAACCCCGCCGCCGTCGCGGGCGCCGCTTCGGTGAACAGCCGCTCGGCCTGGTCCAGCGAAACGGCGAGTTTTGCCACCGGCAGCCCCGCGAACCCGGCCGGCGCGCCATGCGCCCGCGCCGCCGCCGTGAGCGCCGCGCGCAACGGCGCCAGCGCGAGGTCCGGCTCCGCCGCCAGTTGCCGCGCCAGCAAGGCCGGGGTGGCGAAGGCGCCCTGACGCAGTGGCTCGCCCAGGACATCGAACAGCGCCTTGGCCAGACCGAGGAACGGATCGCCGTCGGCCGTGACCGTGGCAGCGAACCAGAGGTCGACGTCCGGGATGGTGCCCGGGGTGGTCAGAACCGGCACGATGCCGGCGCGCAGCAGCGACGATTTGCCGGACCCGCTGGCGCCGATCACCAGCAGGAACGGCAGCCGGGACGGATCGGCGGACAGGTGCCGCAACTGGGCGATGGCGCGGCCGGTGGCGCGGTCGCGGCCGAAGAACACCGCGCGCCGGTCGGCCTGGAACGCCTCCAGCCCGGGGAACGGGGAGCCTTTAGCGATCCGGTCCCACTTCGCGCGATCGGTCGTCAGGCCCCGGCGTTGCAGGAAGTCGCGCAGGCAGGTCTCCGCCTGCCGGGCGAAATCGTCGGTGTCGCCATAGGGATTGAAGGCGGCGATGAAACTGCCGGAGGGATCCTGGAACCAGGTCTGGAAGAAGTTTTGCAGCGCGGCCCACTGCGCCTCCGCCTCGGTCCGCTTCGGCGAGTCGATCGGCAGCGACGGCGCGTTCGGCTGGCGGAACACGTAGATGTCGGGGAGCGGCTGGCCGTCCTTGCGCGATTCGATGGCGGTGAGGATTTCGTAGGCGGTGCCGCTGGGATACGGCTGGCCGGTGCGCGGGTGACGCGGGAAATCGTCGGGCAGGCGCGTGCCAAGCCGCGTGCCGAGCACGGCGATGACGATGTCGCAATGGGCGGGGTCGTCGATCTGGTTCTGGAATGTGTCGTGCGCCGAGTAGACGCTGTCTTCCCAGAACACCGGCTCGATCCGTGCTCGGCCGGCGAACTCGCCGTTCAGCCGCTGCACGATCAGCGCGACGCGTCGCCGCTCCGCCGCCACATCGGCGGGGGAGGAGACAAACAGGCGGATCGTTGTTTCGGACATGGGCGGCCCCCAAGGGTTCGAACTTACCGCGCAACGGTTGCGGCGGCAAGCGGGACGCGCCCTGTCTTGCCGGCCGGCCACCACCCGCTTATCCCTGCCCCATGCCCAAGCAAATCCTGCTCAACGCCTTCGACATGAACTGCATCGGCCACCAGTCCCCCGGACTGTGGACCCACCCGCGCGACCGCGCCGACACCTACAACACGCTCGAATACTGGACCGACCTGGCCAAAACCCTGGAACGCGGCCTGTTCGACGCCATCTTCCTCGCTGACGTTCTCGGCATCTACGACGTCTACAAAGGCGGCCCTGAAACCGCGCTCGAGCAAGCCGTTCAGGTCCCGGTCAACGACCCCCTGATGGTCATCCCAGCGATGGCCACCGTCACCGAAAACCTCGGCTTCGGCGTCACCTGCGCCTTGTCCTACGAACACCCCTACCCTTTCGCCCGCCGGATGAGCACCCTCGACCATCTCACAAGCGGTCGCATCGGCTGGAACATCGTCACCGGCTACCTCGAATCCGCCGCAAGAGGCTTCGGCCAGTCCGCCCAGAAGGGCCACGACGACCGTTACGCCGTCGCCGAGGACTACATGCAGGCTGTCTACAAACTCTGGGAAGCCAGTTGGGAAGATGGTGCCGTCCTGCGCGACAAAGCCAACCGCCGCTTCGCCGACGCCTCCAAAATCCACCGCATCGTCCATAACGGCCCGCATTTCCAGGTCGACGCCATCCACCTTTGCGAACCTTCCCCGCAACGAACACCCGTCCTCTATCAGGCCGGCGCCTCCACCCGCGGCCGCCAGTTCGCCGCCGACCATGCCGAGTGCGTCTTCATCAACGGCCCGTCCCAGAAAGTCGTCCGCGACATCGCCCAGGACATACGCGCCCGCGCGGTGAAATCCGGCCGCAATGCCGACGATACGAAAATCTTCACCCTGATGACCGTCATCACCGGCCCCACCAGAGAAGCGGCCCAGGCCAAATACGAGGACTACCTCAATCACATCTCCGAAGATGGCGCCCTCGCGCTGATGTCCGGCTGGACCGGCGTGGACTTCTCCGCCCTCCCCCCGGACGAGCCGCTGAAATTCACCGAACGCAACGCCATGGTTTCGGCTCTGGAAAGCTTCACCACCGCTGACCCCAACCGTTCCTGGACACCCCGCGAAATCGCCCGCCACGCCGCGATCGGCGGCCGAGGCCCTGTTACCGTCGGCTCCTACACCGACGTCGCGGATACGTTCCAGCAATGGATGGACGAAGCCGATGTCGACGGCTTCAACCTCGCTTATGCCGTTACCCCGGAAACTTTCGCCGACATCGTCGACGGCGTGATCCCCGAGTTGCAACGCCGAGGGATCTATAAAACTGCCTACGCCCCCGGTACACTACGCGCTAAACTCACCGGCCGGGACCGCCTACCCCCCAGCCACCCCGCCGCCAGCGTGCGCCGGTAAACAGGAGAAGCCCCCATGCAAGCCGAAGAACTCCGCACCATCCAGGCGCCGCTGAAGCAGCAATATCGGGAACACCCCGAAACCGCCCTGATCCCCGCCCGTGCGGAAGGCAGCCTCGACCCTGAAGCCATCGCGATCGCGGTCGACGGCTGGGCCGGCAAGGTCGTCGCCGGTCTTCACAAAGCCGGCGGCGGTTCCGGCAAGGAAGCCTGTTCGGCCGATATGCTGCTGGAAGCCGTCGTCGGCTGTGCCGGCGTCACCCTGCGCGCCGTCGCCACCGCGATGGGCGTCACCATTCGCGGCGGCAAGGTCATCGCTGAGGGCATCTGGGACGCCCGCGGCACGCTGGCCATCGACCGCAATGCCCCCGTCGGCCTGACCGAGGTCACACTGCGTTTCGACGTCGATTGCGACGCCGATGCCGCCAAACTCGAACGCATGATCCAAACCACCGAACGCTACTGCGTCGTATTGCAGACCCTGAAAAACCCGCCAAAGGTGTCGGTCCAAATCGGATGACAACGCGGGTCATCCCCGGGGCCTGACCCGAGAACCCCAGCCGCACCAAAAAGGGAAACGCCCATGATCGCCGAAGAATCCAAAAACTTCCGCCTCCTGGGCCACGACGCGACCGCCGGCTGGGGTGGCGGCAGTCTGGTGGAGGTCCGCAACGGCCATGCCTATGTCGGCGCCGTCGGCGGTTCGTCCTTCGACGGGCATGAAGGCTTCACCGTCCACGACGTCACCGATCCTCGCAAACCCCGCAAGGTCTGGGAATTCCGCGCCCCGCCCGGCATCCACATGCACAAGCTCCGCTACGTGGATGAAAACCTGCTCTACGTGAACTCCGAACGCCTGCCCGGGGAAAAGGGCGCGAACGCCCGCGGCGGTTTCTACATCTTCGACATTTCCATCCCCTACGAGCCCCGTCAGGTCGGCTTCGTCGACATGCCCGGCAGCGGCCCGCACCGCTTCGGCGTCGACAACGAACGCAAACTCGCCTTCTTCCCCGGCGACGCCCCCGGATGGAACAAGCGTGTGATCTGGACGATGGACATCTCCAACCCGCTGAAGCCCGAGGTCATCAGCACCTGGGGCCTCCCCTGGCAGCGGAACGAGGGCGGGGAACTCGGCAACGACCCCATGCCCGGCGAGAAAACCTGCACGTTCCACGGCCCACCCGTCATCCGGGGCAACCGCATGTACGGCGCCTTCTGGGGCGGCGGCATGGCGGTCATCGACTGCTCGGACCTCACCGACATGAAGCTGGTCGGCCACATCTGCTGGTCCCCGCCGTTCGTCGGCTGCACCCACACTGCCTGGCCGATTGGCGACCGGCCCTACCTCGTGGTCACAGACGAAGCCCGAGGCAAGCAGAACTACTGGGACAGCCAGTTCATGTGGATCGTCGATATCCGTGACGAAACCAAACCAACCCCGGTGTCCACCTGGTTCCCCGAACGCGAGAAATACTACAATCGCGGCGGAAGGTTTGGCGCCCACAACATCCTGGAGCAGGTGACGGACAAAGGTCCCTGGGCCAACACCGTCTTCATCACTTACTTCAACGCCGGCCTGCGCGCGGTCGACGTCACCGATCCCCTGCGCCCTGTCGAAAAAGGCTGCTTCGTCCCCGCCCAGGCCGACGGCGAGAAGCCGGTCCAATCCAATGACATCAACGTCGACGAGCATGGTCGGCTGTATCTCATCGATCGCTGGGGCAAGGGCATGCACATCCTGGAATACACCGGCTGATGTGCGAGGCCTGCGAATCCGGCGAATTCGCCGAGCAGAAAGGCATCGGTCCCGCCCTCGCCCGGCGCGCCCGCCGGATCGAAGCGACCATGCCCGGCGCCCCCGTTCCGGAAGAGGCCTGGCGCATCCTGCTGGGCCACGAAGGCGGCGCGATCCCCTGGCCGCAAACCCAGCGGATGATGACCTGCCTGGAAGAAGCGACAAACTCCCTATGCGCTCGGCTGCGCTGCGATCTCGTTGCTATGTAGGGGCGATGCCAGCGATCGGAGGATACCGCCGAGCATGACCATGCCGAAATCGGAACCGATGCCCCCTACGCCGTCTCGGCGAACAACTCCCGTCCGATCAGCATTCGCCGTATTTCGCTCGTTCCCGCACCGATCTCGTACAGCTTGGCATCCCGCAACAAACGCCCCGTCGGATAGTCGTTGATATACCCGTTGCCGCCGAGCGTCTGGATCGCCTCCAACGCCATCCACGTGGCCTTTTCCGCGGCATACAGGATCGCCCCGGCGGCATCCTTGCGCGTGGTTTCGCCCCTATCGCACGCCTTCGCCACGGCATAAACATAGGCTTTGGCCGCATTCATCGTGGTGTACATATCTGCCAGCTTGCCCTGCATGAGCTGGAACTCCCCGATCGCCTGGCCGAACTGCTTACGCTCGTGCACATAAGGCACCACCGCATCCATGCAGGCCTGCATGATCCCCAACGGCCCGGCGGCCAGCACGGCGCGTTCGTAATCCAAACCGCTCATCAACACGTTCACCCCACGCCCGACCGGCCCGAGGACGTTTTCCTCCGGCACTTCGCAGTCCCGGAAAATCAGCTCCGCGGTGTTCGACCCTCGCATCCCCAATTTGTCGAGCTTCACGCCGGTGGAGAAGCCCGGAAACGTCTTCTCCACAATGAACGCCGTCATGCCGCGCGGACCGGCGGCGGGATCGGTCTTCGCGTAGATCACCAGCGTATCGGCATCCGGCCCATTGGTGATCCACATCTTTGTCCCGTTCAGAACGTAACGGTCCCCCCTCTTCATTGCCGAGGTGCGCATCGACACCACATCGGACCCGGCACCCGGCTCGCTCATCGCCAAAGCCCCGACATGCGCGCCACTGATCAGCTTCGGCAGATAGCGCCGCTTCTGTTCCGCCGTCCCGTTGCGGCGGATCTGATTGACGCACAAATTCGAATGCGCGCCATACGACAGCCCCACCGACGCCGATGCTCGGGAAATCTCCTCCATCGCCACGACATGTTCGAGGTAGCCCATGGCAGCCCCTCCATATTCCTCCTCGACCGTGACGCCGAGCAGACCGAGCGCCCCCATTTTGGGCCAAAGGTCCATGGGGAAGGCGTTGTCGCGGTCGATGGCGGCGGCGCGCGGCGCGATTTCGTCGGCGGCGAAGGATGCCACCTGGCCACGCAGCATATCGGCGGTCTCGCCAAGGTCGAAGTTGAGGCTAGGGAGGCTGTTGGCCATCGGCGGGGTTCCTTCATCGGTCAGCTTCACGATTGTAAGCCAATCTCCGCCGGCCCAATATGGCAATCAAAGATTACCAGGGAGACCCGCCCATGACCCAACTGAGCTATACCCATGGTGCGTCCGACGTTCCGCTGTTGGGCGAAACCATCGGAGTGAATTTCGACCGCACCGTGGCACGCTGGGGCGACCGGCCCGGCCTGATTTCTTGCGCGCAGAAGATTTCCTGGACCTATCGGGAACTCGGCGCGAAGGTCGACGCGTTCGCCGCCGGCCTGCTGGCTCTCGGCCTGCAACCGGGGGACCGGATCGGCATCTGGTCGCCGAACAACGCGGAATGGATCGTGACCCAGTTCGCGACCGCCAAGGCCGGGCTTATTCTCGTCAACATCAACCCCGCCTACCGATTGGCCGAGGTCGAGTACGCGCTGAACAAGGTCGGGTGCCGGGCGCTGATCACCGCGACCCGATTCAAGACCAGCGACTATATCGGCATGGTGAACACGCTCGCGCCTGAACTGGCACGCTCCAGGCCCGGGCATCTGGACGCAAGCAAGTTGCCACATCTGCGCATCGTGATTCAGATCGGCGAGTCGGCGCCAGGCACGTTGCTGTTCGAGGATGTTTACGGCCTGGGCGGTACCGCCGAGCGAGCGCGACTGACAGACTTGGCTGGCGTTCTGCAATTCGACGATCCCATCGCCATTCAGTTCACCTCGGGCACCACGGGGTTGCCCAAGGGCGCGACCCTGACCCACCACAACATTCTGAACAATGGCTTCTTCGACGGTGAGATGATGCATTATTCGGAGGTCGACAAAGTCTGCATTCCCGTTCCGATGTATCATTGCTTCGGCATGGTGATCGGCGCGCTGGCCTGCGTCACCCACGGTTCGGCGATCGTATTCCCCGGGGAGGGCTTCGACCCGCTGGCAACCCTGAAGGCAGTGGCGTCAGAGCGTTGCACATCGCTGTACGGCGTTCCCACGATGTTCATCGCCGAACTCGATCACCCCGAATTCGCGACATTCGATCTTTCGAGCCTCCGCACCGGTATGATGGCCGGCGCCCCCTGTCCCATCGAGGTGATGCGCCGCTGCGTGCGGGACATGCACCTGACCGAAATGACCATCGGCTACGGCATGACCGAAACCAGCCCGGTTTCCACTCAGACCGCCATCGGCGACCCGTTGGAAAAGCAAACCGGCTCCGTCGGCCGCGCCCACCCGCATGTCGAGATCAAGATCGTCGACACCGAGGGGCGGATCGTACCGCGCGGCGTGTCCGGCGAAC
Organism: uncultured Acetobacteraceae bacterium; assembly: GCA_903877125.1. Taxonomy (GTDB): domain Bacteria; phylum Pseudomonadota; class Alphaproteobacteria; order Acetobacterales; family Acetobacteraceae; genus Rhodopila. The sequence continues at coordinate 9,545 of CAIRCM010000036.1, forward strand.
TCTGCACCCGCGGCTACTGCGTGATGCTGGGCTATTGGGACGATCCGGAACGGACGGATCAGGCGATCGACAAAAACGGCTGGATGCACACCGGCGATCTGGCGACTATGGATTCGGACGGGTATCTGAACATCGTTGGCCGGATCAAGGACATGGTGATCCGCGGCGGGGAGAATATCTATCCAAGGGAAATCGAGGAATTCCTCTACCGCCACCCCGCGATCCAGGATGTGCAGGTGTTCGGTGTCCCTGATCAACGGTTCGGCGAGGAACTCTGCGCCTGGATCAAACTACGTTCGGGAATGGCCCTGACTGCCGACGAGGTGGCGGCGTTCTGCAAAGACCAGATCGCACATTACAAAGTGCCACGGCACATCCAGTTTGTTGACGAATTCCCGATGACTGTGACCGGCAAAATGCAAAAATTCATCATGCGGGAGAAAATGACCGAGTTGCTTGGAGTGACGGCGGCGGCCACCGCTTGATGGAGATCGAACTCCAAAACCTGGGGACGGTGATCGCGACAGTAAGCTACACTCAGCACCTCGAAAAATTTGTCGCCCATATGGCCGCGGGCGACGAACTGGCCGCGCTGCACGCCGCCAGCGCAGCGTGTCACGCCGCACCTGGATTGCGAGAGCCGCATTACGCCTACGGCCAGGCATGGCTCGCGCTTGGCCATCCCGGACGCGCCGAGGAAGCGTTCGGCGCCGCGCTGCGCATCGATCCGCGTTGGGCAGAGGCGTGGATCAACTACGGGCTTTGCCGTTACCGCCGAAGCGCCATCGAAGACGCCAAAACCGCCATGCGGCAGGCATTGCTGTTCGCGCCGGGTCATCCCGCCGCAACCGCCAATCTCGGCGCGTTCATGCGCATCACCGGGCAGTCCGAAGCTGCCGAAACACTGCTGCGCCAGACGATCGACATGGCACCGGACAATGTGGGAGCCCGCCTAAACCTCGCGGCGGATTTGTTGCAGGAAGAGCGACCGGGCGACGCGCTTGCACTACTCGATGCCGCCCCGGCATTACCGAGCGATCCGCGAGCGTTGCGGCACTGGCAGTTACAGAAATCGCTGGCGCTTCTGCAACTGCACCGCCCCGCCGAAGCTCGCCCGGTCCTCGCCGCGCTCGGCACGGTACCACCGGCGATCCGGCCACTCGTGCTGTGGCGCCATGTCCTCCTCGCGTTGGAGGAACGCGATCGGGATCGCGCTCGGGCGGCGGCAACGGAGATGCGGACGGCATTGGACAACATGGGCCCGGATGGAGTACCCGAGCACCGCATCATGGGTCATTACGATCTGGCGAAATTCTGGTCGGGACTGAACGAACATCCCACCGCATTCAGCCATTGGGTCGAGGGACATGCGCTGTTGAAGCCGTTCCAGCCGTTTTCCCGCGACGAACACAAGGCTTTTATCGACGCGAGCATCGCCGCCTTTCCGGCCGGCGGTTTCAAACACACGGCCAGCAACCGTGACCCCGCGCCAGTATTCATTGTCGGCATGCCCCGTTCCGGCACCACCTTGTGTGAGCAGATCATCGGCGCACATGCCCAAGCCCATGGGGCGGGGGAACGGTCCGCGCTTGGCAACCTGGCCCAGCGTTTGGGCACGCCCGAGCAGATTGCCGCGCTGGCCACCGATGTCTTGAACGCGGAAGCGGAACGGTATCTGGCCGACCTGCATGCGTTGGCTCCGGACGCGACCCGTGTCGTGGATAAACTGCCGGGCAACTACCTGCATCTGGGGCTTATCGCGCGGATGCTGCCCGGCGCGAAAATCATCCATTGCGTCAGAGATCCGCGCGATATCGGGCTTTCGGTCTTTACATTCCGGTTTCATGGCAACCACGGCTACGCACACGACCTGGCAGACCTAGGCTGGACCTATCGCGCATCAGGAGCGCCTGATGGATCACTGGAAACATGTGCTTCCCAACCCGATCATGACGGTGAAACTATCGGACTGGGTCACGGATTTCGACGACACGCTGCGGAGGGTGCTGACACTGCTGGATCTGCCCTACGACGCCAACTGCGCCCGGTTTTACGAGGCTGACAGTCGCGTGCGTACCGTCAGCCGATCACAAGTGCGCCAGCCGGTGAATGCGCGGGGCCTGGGCCGGTGGCGGACGTATGAAGCCGAGTTGCAGCCGTTGATCGCTGAGTTGGCAGCGGCTGGCGCGTTGAAGGATTGGGCGGAACCGGAGAGGTGATCGCCTGGACGACACAAGGTACAGTGGCGATCAGTCCGGAAAATACTGCGGTGCCTCCGTTCGGCGGAACATCCCGTAGTCGCGGATCACCGATACGATCCGATGGTTTCCGGCTGCGCCCGCGATTCCGGCTTCAGCGGCTGCCAGATCGGGCCATTCGCGCAAATAAAGGCCGTTTCCGGGTCGAGTGATGCTGTCGAACACCACACCGTTCGACATCGCCGCCCCGGTGTCCAACGGCCGCTCGGTCAGTGTGATCGCCTTTGCCGAGCCGGCTTCAGTCGTATCCAAACGCTGCCGCGGGGTGTCCGAGACGATTTCGCCCACCCGCAGATGGTAGTCGGCGAAAATCGACGACCTTCCCTGGCCCTGAATTTCGTGGTGCAGGGCATGGGTGCGCCAGCGTATCAACGCCTTTTCATCGCGCCAGATCGAGAGCGAGACGAGCCACCCCTCGCGATGCAGACTTTTGTATCGTTCATTGGCGATAAAGCCCTCGATCGCCAGGAGTTCGGGACGGAGGGTGGCGGCGCGACCGAGGTAGGCGTCCCATGCATCCGGGCGCGGGTTGACTTCGAAGATCACGGCGAACACTGGTCAGTGCCTCCCTCGGCCACACGGCATGAACGGTTCGACCTTGGTCGAACCGTTCATGCCGGTTTACTACTTCACGGCCGAATAAGGCGTCGGCCCGAGGATGAAATTCTTCACGTTCGCGACGATCGGGCCATTGGCCTCGGTCCGGGCGCGGGCGGCATGCCATTCAGGGTCGGCCTGGAAGGCGTTCCATTTGGCTTCGCGATCCGCGAGCGAGTCGAATTTCAGCATATAGTAGAGGGTCTGGTTGGACTCGCCGATGATGGTGGTCCAGAAACCGGCCTGTTGAATGCCGTGTTTTTCCCAAATTTTCAGAGTGATGGTGCTGAACCGGTTGTTCAGGTCGGGCAGCCGGCCCGGGACGCATTCGTAAATTCGCAGTTCGTAGATCACGGCGGGTTCCTCCTTGGTGGGTGTTGCACGGCCGGAGTTTGCCGCAAACGGATGCGCGGCGAAAGCCGGTGGACCGGGGTGGGCTCAGCCCCCGATTGTTCCCTGGTACTTATCGCCCATGACGCTGGGCATTTTGACCACGACGTTGACCGCGTCCGTAATGGCAAGGAAATCGGTCGCTTCCCCCGGCTCGACCAGAACGATATCGCCGGCGAGCCAGCGCTTGCCCATCATCATCACTTCGCCGGAGACAATCGCGGTGATCTCGACGGCGACGCGATGGTGATGGGTATCTTCGCGATCGCCGGCTTTATAGTGCTTGACGGCAACTTCGACATCCTTGCTACGCAGAAGAGTTGGGTCGAAATCTCCGACGAACCATCCTTTGACCATGGTTTCGAGCCGAGCGTGCTTCATGCGGCGTCGCCTGAGTGGATGTCGGATTCGTAGACGGACACCTGACGGCGGGATTTGAGAGGGTGGTAGTGGCGGCTATCGACCTCCCGCACGCCCATCCGCTTCTGTTTCAACACCAGCTCGTTGAACACCAGGCTGATAAAGAATTTTCCATCGACGTGGGCATCCTTGCGGATCATATCCTGCGCGCCCGCGATGAAGTCACCGCCGCGGCGGAACCAGTAGAACCCAGCCGTGGCATGACGGCTGATCGGGTGTTTTTCGGCGGCTTCGACGATAAGGCCCTGCCCGTCCAACATGACATAGGAGTAGCGTGGGTGAATGGAGTGGAAGGTCACCACACCCGCGTCGTAGTTTTGGTGGCGGAATTCCGCGACGGTTGCTTTGTAATCGATATCGAGGAACTCGTTGCTGTTCAAAATCAGCAATTCGTCGTCGGGGTCGATATGCCCGATGCATAGCAACGCTGTACAGGCGGCGCCCTGGGTTTCACCGGCAACGGGAACTGCGACCGCCCCGGGGGCGGCCAGACCAATCACACTGTCGATTCTAAAGCGGCGCAAGTCGGGCGCACGCACCGCGAAGATCAGTTTAGCTTGCAACCCGGCGCAGGCGCGCACGAACCGTTCTATGAGAATCTCGCCATTGCTTTCGACAAGCCAGACCGGCGTCGTCTCGGGGCCAGCGGGAGATGCGCCGCCACCTAAAATAAGAATCCTCATGGTCATGCCGCGGCCGCCTTGTCGCATTCGGCTATGCGGGCGGTGATCGCGGCATAGGTGACATCGGCAACGTCGCCAATTTCCATAACATGCCCGCCGGATGCGCGCGCTGCCTTGATGCCGTTTTCGTTATCCTCCAGGATCAGACATTCTTGAGGCGCGAGGCCCAACCGGGCAATGGCAGTGTTGTACATTTCAGGATCCGGCTTGGGTTTGCCGACGTCCTGGTTGGATACGAAGAATTCCAGGTAATGCAGCAACGCGGCCTTGCTCATCATCGTGGCGATGGTGTCGCGGACGGAATTGGAACACACCGCAAGGCGATAGCCCTCGGCCCGCAGACGGGACAGCGCGTATTCATGGTTGAAGCGAGGCTTGCACTGGGTGCCAACGATCTCCATCGTATAACGCTGCTTCATCTCGTTCAGGAAGTCATGCAAATCGACGGGCAGGTTGCCCTGCGCAGATAACATCTGCAACTTCCGCTTCGTCGGAAGGCCGTCGAATGTCGTCAAGTGCTCGTAACGGCTAATTTCCAATCCAAACAGCCGCAGTGCCCGGTTCAGCGCTTCGTAGTGCCAATCCTTGGCCTCGATCAGGACACCGTCCATGTCGAATATGACCGCCTTAATCATGGTCAGCCTCCGAAGAATGCCGCCGCCCGTTCGGGCACATCGGTGCATAACATAAGTGCTGGATGGGCCGCCACAGGAGAGTCCCTCAATGCGGTCCAGAGGTCCAGCGGGTCGCGGCCGTGCAATTCGGGCGAAACAAGCGCGACACGTTTGCCGTCACGCAAAAATGCTTCGATCGTGTCTGGGGTAAACCATACGCCTTCGAATGCATCCAGCCACACGCCGATCGCCCGATCGTAGCAGGGACAAGGCTGTTCGTATTCGCTCGCGCGGGTAAAGGCGGGCAGGCCAAGGCGCAGCTGCACGACCAGCTCCGGCACTGTCATATCAAAGGTGAACCAGTCAGCGACACCGCGTGCGGTCATCAGTTCATTGAGAGCGCGGGCGTTGCCATCGGCCTTGATATTCATGGCCAAGGGCAGGTCGCGGCCTGCAAGAATATCAAGCATCGCTTCGACTGAGATTTCCGTACCATCGGGTGGATCATGGGCGATCATCAGACGGCGGTTGAGGTCGCGCACATCGGTCTCGGTACCGAAGCCGAGGTCGAAGGAGCGCTGAAACGCCACCGGCCGGTTCCTCTCCGCCGGTTCCTTCCAGTATCCGCGATGGCTCATGACGATCATGAAAGGGCGTCCGTGACTTTTTGCGCCAAAGGGAGCTTGAGGAAGGCGTCGAGGTCGGCGGGTATCCCGAGACCGTGCATGCCGCTGCCGTCGGCGCCGATATCGTATATGCCGATCCTGGCCCCGTCCGCGATCAGTTGATTGTAGACCGGTGCCACGTAGAATTCATTGTTGACCCGCAGATTGGCGGCGATCATCGCGTCGGCGGCACGTACAAAATCGGCGCCTCGGGCGAAGTTGTAGATGCCGACCGTGGCATGGGTGGAAATGACCTCCTTCTCCACGACCCGGGTGACGTTGCCCAACCCGTCGATCTCGGCGAAGGACCATTTGGGATCGTCGGCCTGCATTGTCATGATCAGGCCATCGAGTTGGCGCTGTTGCATGGCGCCGACATAAGGGTCGATCAGGATGTCAACGTACTGGTCGCTGTTGGCGATCATCAGCGGGTCGCGGCTATCAATGAGGTGCCGCGCTGCGAGCACCGAGCAGGCCGCGCCATCCGTCAGGCCGTCGAGTTCGATGGTTTCAGAACCTGGCGCCCAGGTTGCCAGTTTTTCGCGCAGGCCGTATTCGTTCGCGTGTGCTCGCTGGCAGATGAAGATAAATCGGTGCGGGATGGAAGGCGCGGTATTGGCGATGACCAGCCGGATCATCGGAACGCCGCGGATCGGGATCAGAGGCTTGGGGACGGTGTAGCCGGCACTGGCGAACCGGCTGCCCAGGCCGGCCATTGGGATGACGATATTGAGCATGGGGTCTCGGCGCTGATTGCTGGACTATTATAGGCGTTTGGCCGCGGCGCGGCAAGGAAGCGATCGCCGGCGGGGCTGCGAACTGACATACGAAGGATTTGTGCGATGGGAACCGAAACACGCGTCGAACTCGATGTCATCGGCGTGCTGGCAGGGACGGACAAATCGTCGTCCATCAGCTTCGCCTGGGATTACCTGCGGCACTACCAATCGCATTTCGAACGGTTTCGCGATGAACCGATCAACATGATGGAAATCGGCGTGCTCGGCGGGAGTTCGCTGAAAGTATGGAAGAACTGGTTCTCGAAAGCGACGATCGTGGGTGTCGATGTCGACCCTGCCTGTGCCATATTCGCCGAAGACCGCGTGATCATCGAGATCGGATCGCAGGAAGACCCTGGTTTCCTCGCCAGAGTCAGCGCCGCCTACCCGCCGTCAATCATTATAGACGACGGATCACATCGCGCGGATCATATCGTATACACGTTCGAGCGGCTGTTCCCTGCTTTGGTGGCTGGCGGGATTTATGTCGTCGAGGACATATCGTTCCATTATGGCCCGAATGCCCCAGGATTGCGTGGCACCAGCACCATATCCGTCCCCGATTATTTCGGCGAATTTGTGCAATATCTTCTTAGCTACCAACGCCCATCCGCTGAGGACTGGGGCACGAAGCGCTATATATGCGAGAACATCGATGAGATTTCGATCATTCGGGGTGCTATCATCATCCGCAAAAGGCACGAAGGACGGGACTTCGGGCGCGTGTTGGCGGCAGCCGAGCCATTAATGTCGTTCCCAGAGGCGGCGAGCCGGTTATCTGGGTATTTGATTCGTCACGGCGGACCTTTGAACGCCGCGGAGGATTTGGCACGCAAGGCCCTGACGCGTGACGGGATCGAACACGCTTCGATAGGACCGCTTCTCAACATCTTGGTTCGAACCAATCGCGTACTGGAGGCAGCCGATCTGGCGAGGAGATCGGCGGAGGCCAAACCAGACGACGCGAGCCGGTGGGTCGCTCTCGCCGACGTCAGCCTACAGGCTGGCGACCTCGCGGCATCGCAGCGTGCAAACGAAAACGCACTGGCTCTGGCACCGAACGATCTCAACCTCAACTACCGCTATGCATTGTCGTTAGCCCCTCTTATTCACCGCATAGCAGGGATTCGCTGGCAGGCACGGCACAACCGTCTGGAATCGCATAAGGTTTGGTTCTCGACGCCATACCCGATGCCCGGACAGAATCTGCCATGCCCGCCGACGCTGAAGATA
>CAIRCM010000037.1 GCA_903877125.1 uncultured Acetobacteraceae bacterium
ACCCATCTCCATCTCCTGAAGCGGATCATTGTGATCTTGACCATCAAAGTCAAGGTGATTGTGAAGCGCTGAGGGAGGGGGGCCAGTCTTCGCGGGCTGGCTTCTCCTTGGGGGGTGATGCTGTCGGCCGTTGCGAATACAGTTGTATTCAGGAAAGCCGGCGCTTCAAGGTCTCGTTGATCAGCGCCGGATTGCCCTTCCCGCCCATTGCCTTCATGGTCTGACCGACGAAGAAGCCGAACAGCTTGTCCTTGCCGGAGCGGTATTCGGCGACCTTGTCGGCATTGGCCGCGATGATCGCATCAACCGCCGCGTCGATCGCGCCGGTGTCGGTGACCTGCTTCAGGCCCTTTTCCTCCACGATCTCCGCCGGGTCTTTACCGGTTTCGACCATCGCTTCGAACACGTCCTTGGCGATGCGGCCGTTGATCGTGTTGTTTGCCATCAGGTCGAGCAGCGCACCAAGGTTCGCGGCCGAAACAGGGGAGGTTTCGATCGTTTTGCCGGTGCGGTTCAGGGCGGCGAAGAAATCGCCGGTCACCCAGTTCGCGGCGATTTTGGGGTCGCGGCCTTTCGCCACGGCCTCGAAGAAATCCGCGGTGGCTTTTTCCGCCACCAGGACCGCGGCGTCGTAAGCGGTCAGGCCGTATTCGGACCGGAAGCGTGCCTTTTTCGCATCCGGCAATTCCGGCAAGGCGGCTTTCAGCGCGTCGATCCAGTTCTGCTCCAGCACCAGCGGCAGCAAATCCGGTTCTGGGAAATATCGATAATCGTGTGCGTCTTCTTTCGAACGCATCGACCGTGTCACGCCGCGGTTTGGGTCGAACAGGCGCGTTTCCTGTTTCACCTCGCCACCGCTTTCCCAAACTTCAACCTGACGCGCGGCCTCTGCCTCGATCGCCTGCATGACGAAACGGATGGAGTTGACGTTCTTGACCTCGCACCGGGTACGGTATGGTTCGCCGGCTTTGCGGACCGAAACGTTCACGTCGGCGCGCATGGATCCTTCCTCCATATTGCCGTCGCAGGTGCCGAGGTAGCGCAGGATCGAGCGGAGTTTGCGCAGATAGGCGCCGGCCTCCTCGGGGGATCGGATGTCGGGTTCGGACACGATTTCCATCAGCGGCACGCCGGAACGGTTCAGATCGACGAAGGTCTTGGTCGGGTGCTGGTCATGCAACGATTTGCCGGCGTCCTGTTCCAGATGCAGGCGGGTGACGCCGATCCGCTTGACCGATCCGTCGGACAGTTCCACCTCCACGATGCCGGTGCCGACGATCGGGTGTTCGAACTGGCTGATCTGATAGCCCTGCGGCATATCGGCGTAGAAGTAGTTCTTACGGTCGAAGCGGCTGACCTTATGGATCTCGGCGTTCAGGCCCAGCCCGGTGCGCACCGCCTGTGCCACGCAGGCGCGGTTGATGACCGGCAGCATGCCGGGGAAACCCGCGTCGATGAAGCTGACATGGGTGTTCGGTTCCGCCCCGAAGGCGGCGGACGAGCCGCTGAACAGTTTCGATTCGCTGATGACCTGGGCATGGACCTCCAGGCCCACCACCACTTCCCACGGGCCGGTCGCGCCCTCGATCGCGTAAGCCATGAAACTATGCTCCCGCTCTGATTTGCGGCAGCGCGGTGAAACCCGCCGCACGTTCGATTTCCGCCGACACCGCGAATACCGTTTCCTCGTCGAAGGGTTTGCCGATGATCTGCAGGCCCAGCGGCAGGCCGTTGGAATCCAGCCCGGCGGGGACCGACGTCGCCGGAACCCCGGCCAGATTGGCGCCGACGGTGAACAGATCGTTCAGATACATTTGCACCGGGTCGTCCATTTTCTCGCCCTGCGCGAAGGCCGCGCTGGGGGTCGTGGGGGTGATCAGCGCATCGACCTTCTGGAAGGCCTCGTGGAAATCCCGCAGAATCAACGCGCGCACTTTTTGAGCACGCAAATAGTACGCGTCGTAATAGCCGGCCGACAGCACGTAGGTGCCGATCATGATGCGCCGGCGCACCTCCGCCCCAAAACCCGCGGCGCGGGTATTGCTGTACATCTCCGTCAGGTCGCCGCCGTCCTGACGCTGACCAAATCTGACACCGTCGTACCGCGCGAGGTTCGACGACGCCTCGGCCGGGGCGACGATGTAATAGGTGGCGAGGCCGTATTTTGTATGCGGGAGCGAGACGTCGACGATCTCCGCCCCGGCATCACGCAGCCATTGGACGCCCTGCTCCCACAGCGCCTCGATCTCGGCGGGCATGCCGTCGACGCGGTATTCGCGGGGAACGCCGATCCGCAAGCCCTTCACGCCGCGTTTGCAGGCGGCTTCGTAATCCGGAACCGAGCGGTCGGCGCTGGTGGAGTCCTTGGGATCGTGGCTGGCCATGGAGCGGAGCAGAATGGCGCTGTCCTGGACGGTGCGGGCGAAGGGTCCGGGGTGGTCGAGCGAGCTGGCGAAGGCCACCACGCCCCAGCGCGAGCAGCGCCCATAGCTGGGTTTCACGCCGACGAGGCCACAGAACGACGCGGGCTGGCGAATCGAGCCGCCGGTATCGGTGCCCGTCGCACCCATCGCGAGGCGCGCCGACACCGCCGCCGCGGAGCCGCCGGACGAGCCGCCGGGGACCAGCACCGCATTCTGATCCTGCCGCCGCTTCCAAGGATTTTCCACCGGCCCGAAGGCCGAGGACATGTTCGACGAGCCCATCGCGAACTCATCGAGGTTGGTCTTGCCGACGAAGACCGCACCATCCCGCAGCAGATTGGCGGTGACGGTGCTTTCATAGGGCGGCACGAAGGGCGAGAGAATCATGCTGGCGGCGGTGGTTCGCACGCCCTTGGTGCAGAACAGGTCCTTGATGGCCAGCGGAATGCCGGTGAGCGGGCGGATGTCGCCCTTGGCAATCGCGGCATCCGCCGCTTTCGCCTGCTCGCGCGCCTGTTCGGCGGTCACGGTCAGGAAGGCGTTGAGGCGCGGGTTCAGGGTTCCGATGCCCCGCAAGTGAGCTTCGGTCAGTTCCTCGGCGGTGAACTGTTTGGCGCGCAGCCCGGTCTGGGCCTGGGCGATCGTCAGATCGGTCAGCATTATTCGACCACCTTCGGCACGGCGAAGAACGCCCCGTTTCGGTCCGGGGCATTGGCCAGGATGTCCTCGGCGTAGCCGCCGTCGGTCACCACGTCGTCGCGCATTTTCATCGCCATCTGGGCGCCACCGGTCAGGGGTTCGACGCCGTCGACGTTGACCTCATTCAATTGCTCGATCCAGCCGAGGATTCCGTTCAGCTCCTGGGCGAGGGGCGCGAGTTGATCGTCCTCCACACGGATACGGGAGAGAGTGGCGATGCGGCGGATGGTCGTGGGGTCGAGCGCCATGTTCTGCCTTGGCTGGAATGAGGGGGCGGACCATAACGATGGGCATGGCTCTCTTCAACCAGACGGAATTCTTTGCATCGCTGGGTCACGACCAGCGCGTGATCGGGCTGGACCCGGGCAGCAAGACGATCGGCGTGGCGCTCTCGGACGTGCGGCGGATGCTGGCTTCCCCCTATGGATCGCTGAAACGGGGCAAGCTGAAGGCGAACGCACTGGAGATCGCGGCGATTGCTCGGAAGGAGGGCGCGGGGGGGCTGGTGGTCGGGCTGCCGCTGTCGATGGACGGGACGGTCGGGCCGGCGGCGCAGGCGGCTCGGGATTGGACGCTGGCGCTGTCGGAGGTGACGGGGCTGCCGGCGATGCTGTGGGACGAGCGGCTGTCGAGCGCGGCGGTGAACCGGTTTCTGATCGGGGAAGCGGATTTGACTAGGAAGCGGCGGGCGGAGGCGGTGGATCGGGCGGCGGCGGCCTGGATGCTGCAGGGGGCGCTGGATGCGGGTGGGGGGGCGGACGCTCATCGGCCGGACGACGGCAACGCCCCAGCCGCCACGTAGCGCGTAAAGCGCTCGGGCACCTATCGGAATTGCAGACCAAGGTCGCAACGCCAACGGCGATGGGCGCCGCGCGCGGAAGGAAGAACGAACGGTTGGCGGCGATCGACATTGCGTGAAGGTCCTGACACAGATCAATGCGGTTCGTGCACCCCCGCATAAATTCGCAACGCGGATTCCACGGAATCACTTGTGGCATTGCGTCGCCGACACCATTTCGGCGGACAGCGGGATGCACCGCGCCGTGAGGTTAATAAGTCGATAGCGACGATTGGGCGCTTAACGAGGTAGCCACGATGCCGCAACGCCAACGCCGTCGACCAAGGAGGGTGCTGCCAGGGTTGATGGTTCTGGCCGTGCTTCTATTGTCGGCCGCTCAGGCCTATGCGCTCCCAAACTTCGCATCGCGGTCTGCCCCCGGCCAGGTCGGCATCGTCGCGACGTCTCAGCTGCACGATATGGCGATAGGCTCAGGCCATGATCATGCGGGATCGCCCTGCCGTGGCCATCCCACGGGTTCGACCGATCCGAATCGCTGCCTTGCCTGCTGTTTGGCATGCGGCTGCGCGGTCATGACCGGCCCCATGCCTGTAGCATCCGTCGCTCGGTTGCCGGTCCAGATGCGAGGGCAACCCTATGGTTTCGGTGCCACTCAGGCGCTGGATAATCTCGACCGAGCACCTGCGACCCCACCGCCTCGACCTGTTGTCTGACGAGCCGCGCGGCTGATTCGCCCCCTTGCGGGCGGCTGCGATCGCTCTGCCCGCGGCCCATCGCGAAATCCCAGATCGGACGAACCGCCGTTGCCGGTGGCGGCCGATCGTCTCTCCGACACAGGGTGACCCAACATGCCGATTGATTTCGACCGCCGCCGCTTCCTGGCGTCAACGCTGACCGTTGCCACCGCATCCGGGATTGGGAGCGTCCTGCCCGTCTTCCCGCAACGTGCTTTCGCCGCCGCACCGACCCGCCTGATTGTCGACCGTCGCACGCTCGACGTGAAGGGCAAGGCCGCGTCGGTGTTCGGTATCCGCCAGCCGAACGGAACCCATGGCGTGACGCTCGATCCCGGCGACCGCTTCGCCGTCGATGTGGCCAATCGCCTCCAGGACGACACGATCGTCCACTGGCATGGCCAGACGCCGCCCAACGTCCAGGACGGTGTCGAGGAGACCGGCAGCGCGCCGATCAAGCCCGGCGGTCGGCAGAGCTACGATTTCGCCCCGCGGCCAGGAACCCACTGGATGCATTCGCATCGCGGGCTGCAGGAACAACGGCTGATGGCGGCACCGCTTGTGGTCCGCAGTGCCGACGACGCCCGCCTCGATGCGCAGGAAGTGACTGTTCTGCTTCACGATTTCTCCTTTCGCGACCCCGCCGAACTGTTCGCGACCGTCACCGGCGGCGCCATGGCGCACGGGATGATGCAGGGGGCACAGATGCCTGGCATGGCGCACGGGACGATGCAGGGGACACCGATGCCCGGCATGACCGGTGGATCGCACGCGGGCCATACGATGTCCGGGATGGCGATGCCCAACGGCTCGATGGACCTCAACGACATCGACTATGACGCCTACCTCGCCAACGACCGCACCCTCGACGATCCGCTCGTCGTGCGGACAGAGCGGCACGGGCGTGTGCGCGTCCGGTTGATCAATGCCGCCACATCGACGGCATTCTGGATCGATCTGGGCCACATCGCGGCGCGCGTCCTGGCGGTCGATGGAAATCCGGTGCAACCGGTCACTGCCAGCCGGTTTCCATTGGCGCAGGGACAACGCCTGGATCTTCTCATCGCGATGCCCGCGGGCGGCGGGACAGTGCCCGTGTTGGCACAGCGCGAAGGGGATCGCACCCGCACCGGGATCGTCCTGGCGCCGCCGGGCGCCGCCGTGACGCGGATCGCGGAACAGGCAGCCAAAGCCGCCGCACCGATCGATCTGTCCATGGAGGCACGCCTTGTGGCGATGGCACCCCTGGCAAGCCGCCCCGCCGAAGTCACCCATCGTGTGACCCTGGATGGCTCGATGATGCCCTACGCCTGGACCATCGATGGTCGGGATTGGACCATGCACACGCCCTTGCGCCTCGCCAAAGGGCAGCGGGTCATTGTCGAAATGGTGAACCGCAGCCCGATGGCGCACCCGATGCACCTCCACGGGCATCACTTCCAGGTGGTGGCGTTGAACGGCAGGCCATCCAACGGCGCACGCCGCGACACCGTGCTGGTGCCACGGATGGGTGCGGTGACGATCGCCTTCGACGCCGACAATCCCGGCCGTTGGCTGCTCCATTGCCACAACCTGCTGCACATGGCGTCCGGCATGATGACCGAGATTGCCTACGATCCGCCCACGTAACCACTCACCCGCATGGGAGCCTTTCATGCCCAACACCGTTCGACCGACGCTCGCCGCGGCTACATTCCTGACCGACACTGGCTAAGCATTTGCCCAAACTGCCGGCGGCCATACGGCGGATCGTCCCGATATGCCCGCCCCGGCCGCCGCACCGCCGTCGCCGATGATGCCGACCATGATGCGCATGATGCAGGCGGGGATGATGCCCCCCGGCGGCATGGGCGGGATGCCGTTCGACCATATCGAAGGCCACATCGCGTTCTTGAAAGCGGAACTCGGCATCGCTGACGCCCAGTTGCCGCGGTGGAACGCCTTCGCCGACGCGCTGCGGCGTGGCGCCAAGGACATGAAGACAGCGATGACTTCGATGATGCAGGGGGGGCATGCCAACAACCGCTCCCGCGCGGATGGAGGCGATGGTCCAAATGATGTCGGTGCGCCGCGACGCCATGAAGACGACGCTTGCGGCGGCAAAATCGCTCTACGGCGTCCTCTCGGATGAGCAGAAGAAGACCGCGGACGAACTGATGGCCGCACCGGGGATGGGTATGCGCGTCAACGGTATGGAGAAGCAACGATAAGCATCCGAATCCCAAGCCGGCGCGGCTGTGCCGCGCGTGGGTATAATCTCCGGGCGGGACACGCCCCGCCGGTGCGTTGCCGCCCGTCATCGTCTGAAAGGACGCGAACCGCGGCTGCCGCGAGGGTCGGGTTCGCCACATCCAAGGCGCGGCCTTCCACGTGGCCGTGCGAAATCTTCAGAATACAGGGGCCGGCGGGGTCGCGGCCATGCCGCGGGATGTGCGCCTGTCGAGCGCGGGGCTGACCCCGTGATGCAATTGCGCAGGACGCTATTGGAGGGCACGGCCGATGTCGACGCTCGACGGAATGATCGAGGGGACGGCTGAGGAAGTCTTGGCGAAGCGGCCGCATGTGCCCGCCAGCCAGCAAGTCCGCGTCCTGATTGGCCCGGACGGTCCCATATGCAGCTTGGCGCTACTCTTTGAGCATGTCGCCAAGAACGATCGCCCGCACGGCCGGATCGAGGTTCAACGGGCCACTCTCGGGCGGCTTGCGGGGAATCTCCTGCCAATCGACAGGCCCCTCGGCGAGCATCGACCAATACTCGGCACGCCTGTTGAACTTGCGGATTAAGCCTGCCAAATCCTTAGGATCGAAGAGAGTTTCGTTCCTTTCAACGTCGCGCCCGAAAGGCCCGAAAAATGGCATCCTCTCCGCCGCGTAGCCGATGAGGCCGGCTTCGTGCGCCGCGCAAACCGACCGCAGCATGGCAAGGGTACTGTCGAAGGCGATGAAAGTGCGGTGCGAAAGCGGTCCGAGGTTGGCGACCAACGGTATTTCGCCGTTTTCAGCCATGTCGGGCATCAGGTCGTACGACACCCCAAGCGTGGCCCGGAATACCTTGATCGTTCGGTCGGCGCGTAGCTGCCTTTCCAAGCGGATGATTTCGTTCCAAGATTTCAGCAGGGCTGTGTCCGGCCACATTGCGTCCAGAAATACCGCCGACTCCCAGAAGGACAGGTGGCCGCCACTTGGGACGCCATTGAAATGTTCGTAGAGCGCGGCGAAGTCTTCGGGGATTGGCAGGCCGAATTGTTGCAAATCCGCCATTCCGGCCGGCCCCTTGCGCGAGCGCTTAATCCGGTCGGCGACCCGCCGTCCCGCTCGGCGCTGGTATCCGACGATCTTTCCGATACAGTCGTCGACTTCCGCCACCAAGAGCGAGACAGGCTGCTTCATCGTTCCAACCTCTCAAAGAATATAGCACAGCAGAATGTCATTGGGGTGGAAATCCTGCACGATGGCCGCGGCGCGAATGAAGCCGCCCTGAATCCAATTTTCCCGCAATGGCGCCCGATCAACCCACGAGCCCGGCCTCGGAGCGAGTGTCACCGCGAACGGGTATTCTTCCCAACTGCCGCGTAGACGCGTTCCGTCACTCATCGACACCATCCCGGCCGCCCCAAGCTTCGTGATGGCTTGCCGTCGCCGCGCCGCCGCACCGGCGGGATCCCAGGTCAGGATGTTGCCGTATTGCCCAATGCCGACCGCATCGATCGCGGCGACGGTCGGCATGACTTCCGATGGGATCAGGATATATTTCTGCCGAGACCGTTCGGCCTCTGCGCCCTTTTCCGTCGCGATAAAACGTTGCCGAGCAGCTGTGAAACCCATGCGAAAGACCGCGAGGTCGTCTTCGTCGTAGGTCTCATTTTCGAGTTTGGACCAGTTTATTGCCAACTCATTATAGGCTTCGTACCCGGCATAGGCGACCGATCCGATCGCGATGGCCCAACCGACATAAGGGACCCAGTCGCCCGCGGCCGACCGGGCCAAAGCCCCCATGGCTCTGGTGGCGATGAAGCGTGCGACCGTTCGGGTGGCAATTCGGGATTCAAGCAGGGTCACCCAGGATGCCGAAAAAACTGTTCCAGATAAGTTAAGAACACCTTCCACCATGGCATGCTCCCTGCAACTTCGCCAAAATACAGCCGATGCGCCGGCGGTCAAACTTCCATGTCGTAAAACACGCGATCGGGACAACGATCGCCACGCGAGCTCACACGCCTGTATTCCTGCGCCGCTTCCTGTAAGAACCGCCCCGAGCCATGATCGCCGGTGTGCAAGCCCACGACCTTGGGAGCATGCCGATGCAACAAAGGCACACCCCCGCAGCAAGCGACTCACAAAGCCGAACCACCATCCACCATGCTGTTCGACGACACCATCTACCGCTGGCCGCCGCCGGACGCCACGTCACGCTGGTCATCGACAACACCGACCAGCCAATGGCCATCATGCCGGTCGCTTACAGCGTCGGCGGCTACGGCCCTCGTTACGACACGCCAGCCCTGACCATCCCGCCGTTCAGCGTCGCGACCTCCGCGCATGACATCGAGTACTACGGGCATGACGCGCACGCCCCGCCCCAAACCCTGCAAGCCGGGGCGCCCCAGGCGACACGCTATTGGCTGATCTCGGCGCCTCCCTGATTGCATCGGCCCGTCCCCCCACCTACATGTGGGCGTCTATCCCGCCAGGAGCCTCCGCCTCGTGACCGATGCCATCCAAGTGACCCGCCTGCCCTCCGGCCTGACCGTCGTCACCGAACGGATGGACCGGGTCGAGACCGTGTCCTTCGGCGCCTATGTGTCCACCGGGTCGCGCAACGAAACCGCGGCGGAAAATGGCGTGTCCCACTTCCTCGAACACATGGCCTTCAAAGGAACCGAACGGCGCACCGCCGCCGGCATCGCCGAGGAGATCGAGAATGTGGGCGGTCACATCAACGCCTACACAGCGCGCGAGCAGACCGCGTACTACGTCAAGGTGCTGAAGGAAGACACCGCGCTGGGCGCCGACATCATCGGCGACATCCTGTCGCACTCGACCTTCGAACCGGAGGAGTTGGAACGCGAACGCGGCGTCATCCTGCAGGAGATCGGCCAAGCCAACGACACCCCCGACGACATTATTTTCGATCACTTCCAGGAAGTCGCCTACCCCAGCCAGCCCATCGGCCGCCCCGTCCTGGGCACCGAGGAGGGTATCCGCAACATGCCGCGCAAGATGCTCACCGGCTACATGCAGCGGCACTACGCCCATTCCAACATCGTGATCGCCGCCGCCGGCAACCTACATCATGAGGCGATCCTGGCGTTGGCCGACCGGCACTTCGCCGACCTGCCGGCGGAGAAGGCGCTGCCGATCGAGGACGCCGTCTATGCCGGCGGCGAATTCCGGGAGGATCGGGACCTCGATCAGGTGCACATGGTTCTGGGCTTCCCGTCGGTCGGTTACAGCGACCCGGACTACTACCCGACGCTGCTGCTCTCGACCCTGCTGGGCGGCGGCATGTCGTCGCGGCTGTTCCAGGAAATCCGGGAAAAGCGCGGACTGGTCTATTCCATCTACTCCTTCGCCTCCCCGTTTGTGGATGGCGGTCTGTTCGGCATCTATGCCGGCACCGGGGAGAGCGAGGCGGCGGAGGTCATGCCTGTCACGCTCGACGAATTGCGGAAAGTGCAGACCGAGGTGACGGAAGCGGAACTGGCGCGCGCCCGCGCCCAGGTGAAGGCAAGCCTGCTGATGTCGCTGGAGAGTACCGGCAGCCGCTGCGAGCAGTTGGCGCGGCAGATGCAGTTGTTCGGCCGCCCGATCTCCACCATCGAAACAGTGACGCGGATCAACGCGGTCACCACGGCGGATATCCAGCGCGCCGCCACCCGTCATTTCCGAGCGACACCGACTTTGGCGACGATGGGGCCGGCGGAGAAGGTGCCGACGCTGCGGGAAATCGCCTCTTCGCTGGCCGGATAGACGCGGGGCATGGGGCACGTATCGTTCTGGGGGACGATCGCTGCCCTTCTCCTCCCCGGGGGGATCGGCATCGGTTTGGCTTGGTTGGGCTCGGGCTTTTGCCGTGAGGCTCGGGACAATCGAGGCGGTCTGCCCACGACCGCGACGATCGACAAACTGGATTACACCGGCAACTACCTGACCGGCCGCTTTTTCGCGATCGTCTCGTTTCGCGACGCCTCCGCCCGGCCACGGCAAGCAAAGCTCGGCCTCGCCCCGTTCATGTGGAACCGCCTGCGGGCAGGCGGCACGCTGCCGATCGTGTACAATCCGGCGGCCCCATGGAAAGTCGGACTGGCCGGGCAGGCGTTCCGCAATGTCGCTGGAACGATCCTCGTCGCGATCGGAATCGGCCTCGTGGTGCTGACGCTGTGGATGCTGATCGGCGGCCTGGTGGGCTGGATCGAGATCGACGGTCTCCACCCGCGCCAGGGTTGGGTGACCCCACTGCCGGCGCCGCGTTGAGCGATGCCGCTATGATCGGCGCTGTTGGCGGCGGAAATGCCCGCCAGCGTTAACCCTTTGTTAACGTAGCCATTGTATGATGCCGTCCATGCGTGGCGGATGGGTTTACATGATGACCAATCGGCCGTTCGGTGTCCTTTACACCGGGGTCACGGCCGACCTGGCTCGACGAGCGTGGGAGCATCGCACGGGCATGACTCCGGGATTCATACAGCGTTACTGCCTTCGGCGCCTAGTCTTCGCCGAACGCCACGAAGATATCACAACGGCGATCCAGCGGGAGACAAGCATCAAAAGATGGCCCCGCGCATGGAAGCTGAACCTGATTGAGGCGCAAAACCCCCGTTGGGAGGACTTGTTCCTTACTTTGAACGGGTAACTTCGGACGGTTGGATTCAGCGCGCCGACACGGCCGGGTTCCGTGACACATGGTCGCACCGAGGGCACACCCTCGTCATGGGAGGGCGCGCCCCTGCCATCTGCCTCGGCAACATGCCGCGAAAAATGGCCGCCACAGGGGCGGCCATGACGGTTGCGGGGTGATGAGGCCTGCGCGCCGGCGGGCGCGCCGCCCGAGCACATGGTCGCGCCGAGGACACACCCTCGTCATGGCAGGGCGCGTCCCTGCCATCTGCCCCGGCAACATTCCGCGAAAGATGGCCACCACAGGGGCGGCCATGACGGTTGCGGTGTAGGGCCTGCGGCGCTGGCGGGCGCGGCGCGCCCCCGGGCACATGGTCGCACCGAGGGCACACCCTCGTCATGGCAGGGCCCGTCCCTGCCATCTGTCACGGCAACATGCCGCGACAGATGGCCGCCACAGGGGCGGCCATGACGGTTGCGGTGTAGGACCTACTGCACCGGCGAGCGCGGCGTCGCGACCAGGCGGGTCACCTTGATCGCGGGGCGGTCGAGGTAGTCCGGCACACGCGGCGCGATCTGGGTTTTCCAGTATTCGCTTTCGTACACGTCCTTGTACTGCTGGACACGTTGTTCCTCGCTGTCGAAGCGGCGGATCCAGACATAGACCTCGGGGTCCGTCTCACCCTGGTAGCTGCCGCAGATCACCATGCCCTTGGAAACCTGGAAGGGGATGATCTCCTCCTCCATGATTTTCACCCATTCGGCGACCTTGCCGGGCCAGGGTTTGTATTGGCGCAGTTCGAAGAAAGCCATCAATCGTCTCCTCCTGTAGGTGGCGGAGGATTATATCGCGCGGACGGCAAATGAATACGCCGCGCGTAAACGATTTTTTAACCATTCCCTGGTTGACTGTCTGGCACATCCGACAGCCGAGGACTCCGACCGTGCGCGACAATCAGCCGATCACCGACCGGGAAGTGCAGGTTCCCGACGACGAACCCCTCGTTTCCCAGACCGACACCGATGGCCGAATCACGTTCGTCAACAAGACCTTTGTCGCCGTCAGCGGCTTTAGCCGGGAGGAATTGCAGGGCGCGCCGCACAACCTCGTACGCCATCCCCACATGCCGGTGCAGGCCTTCGCCAACCTCTGGGCGACAATCAAGGCGGGACGGCCATGGGAGGGTTTGGTAAAAAACCGCACCAAAACCGGTGATTTCTACTGGGTGCGGGCCAACGTGACACCAGTGATTGAAAACAGCGCGCTCAAGGGCTTCATATCGATCCGGGCCCGACCGTCGCGTCAGCGCGTCGCGGAAGCCGAAGCCGCTTACGCGCGACTGCGCGAGGGCGACAAAACCCTTGGCCTACGGGATGGGCAGATCGTGCAAAACGGGTGGCGCGCCGCCCTCGCGGAACGGTGGGCCAGTGTCACCGGGCGGCTGACGGTCCTTTTCGTCACCCTGGTCGTGGGCATCGTCATGACCGGCGCGACGGGACTGCTGGGCATGGCGGCGTCGAACGAATCGCTCCGCACCGTTTACGAGGATCGCGTTGTCTGTCTCGGGCAACTCGGGGAGATCATGTCGCTTGTGCAGGACAACATGTTGCAGATGAATCTCGCCGCGCTGGAGGCCAAGGGCGGTGAAACCATCGACCCGGCACACGCGGACACCATCAAAGCACATATGAAGCGGGTCAACGACGTGTGGCGCGACTACCGAGCGACCTACCTGACACCGGAGGAAGCAACACTCGCGGATCGTTTCGAGTCTATACGAACACGCTTTGTGGAACAGGCGATAAACCCCGCGCTGAAATTGACCGCACTACACGACGGGCAGGGTTTGGACGTGTTGATCCGGACAAAGGCGCAGCCGATTTTCGCCGAGGAAAGTGCCGCGCTGAACGCGTTGATAGACTTGCAGCAACGCGTCGCGCTGGAGGAATACGACCATGCGAAAACCTCCTTCGCCGTGCGGATCTGGATCGTCGTGGCCACCGCGATGGGCGCGGGATTAGCCGCGGCGAGCTTTGGTTGGCTGCTGATCGTGGCGATCCGGCGTCCGCTGGGCGAAATGGCGAAACATTTCGAAGCGATCGCCGCTGGCGACACCGCCAGCGACATCGTGCTTCCCCGTGCCCGCGAATTTTGGCCTGTCGTCAGTCTTCTGCGCGCCATGCGCGCGCGCCTCGCGTTCGCCGATTTCGAACGTAAGGAAAACGAACAGCGGATGAACGACACGCGCCGGGCGGCGATTGGGTCGATGGCGGACAAGGTGGAACAGGAAGCCCGCACCGCGATGGAAGTGGTCGCCGAGCAGACGGGCGGCATGGCACGGGAGGCCGAGGGGATGGCGGACACGGCCAACCGGGTCGGCCAGCATTCCGCGCGGGTCGCCGACGCCGCCGGCTCTGCTGTGACGAACGTCCAGGCTGTCGGCGCGGCAACCGAGGAGTTGACCGCTTCCATCCGTGAAATCTCCGCCCGGGTGGCACAAGCGGCGGACGTGTCGCGGCGCGCGGTGGAGGGGGGCGACCGGGCGCGCGAACGCATCGGCCAGTTGTCGGGCATGGCCGATAAAATCGGCACCGTCGTGCATCTGATCAAAGGCATCGCCAGCCAGACCAACCTGCTGGCGCTGAACGCGACGATCGAGGCAGCCAGGGCTGGCGACGCCGGCAAGGGCTTCGCCGTGGTTGCCAGCGAAGTCAAAAATCTCGCCCGGCAGACCGCGACGTCGACCGAGGAAATCGCCCGCCAGGTCGCCGAAATGCAAACCGCGACTTCCGCTGCCGTGGCAGCGGTAGCGGATATCGGAACCACGATCGGCGAGATCGCCGAGGTCTCGGTGGTGGTCGCCGCGGCGGTGGAGGAGCAGGTGGCCGCGACGCAGGAAATCGCGCGCAATGTGACGGAAACCGCCGCCGCCGCGCATGAGGTGGCGGAGGCCATTGCCGAAGTATCCCGCGACGCGGTGGAGGTCGGCGGACAGGCGGTCGAAATGCGCAAGGGTTCCGCGAGCGTGGCAACCGCGATCGAAGCACTGCGAGGCACGATCGTGCGGGTTGTGCGGACCTCGACCTCCGACGCCGAACGACGCAGCAGCCCCCGCATCACGGTCGACGAACCCTGCACCGTCCAGAGCACCGGCGGCTCGGTTCGGACGGGGCGGCTGCGGGACATCTCCCCCGGGGGCGCGTGGATCGGCGGTCTCGGGGGGGATTTCGGTGGTCAGGGCACGATCAAACTCGCTCGCGGTGACGCACGGGCTGAGTTCGTCGTGCGGTCGCGAGAGAAAAGCGGCGACCTGCATGTGGAATTCCTGCCGGGAGGGGTATCTCCGGGCCTTCAGCGCTACCTGGACGGGATCCTGGCACCAGCGGCGGCTCGCGACGCCGCATAGGCCCTTGAGGGCGGCGCCATCCTTCCCCACACTCCGGGAATGACCGCTTATCTCGATCCCCGCTCCGGCCAGACCTTCCCGCTCGATCAGCCGCGCTGGTGCGGACCCGATCATGCGCCGCTGCTGCTGACACCCCTGGCCGGCATCGGGCGGGACGAGATCGACACGACCACGCGAAGCCTCTGGCGCTATCGCGCGGCGATGCCGATGCATCCGTCCAACCCGATCACGATGGGGGAGGGCTGCACGCCCCTGATCCGCCGCCGGGTGCACGGGGCCGAGGTGCATCTGAAGTGCGAGTGGTTCATGCCCACGTGCAGCTTCAAGGATCGCGGTGCCAGCGTGATGCTGTCGTTCCTGCGCGCTCAGGGCGTGACCCATGTGCTGGAGGACAGTTCCGGCAATGGCGGCGCCGCCGTGTCGGCCTATGCGGCGGCGGGCGGCATGAAGGCGACGATCATGGCACCGGAGTCCACCAGCCCCGCCAAAACGGTCCAGATGCGCGCACATGGTGCGACGGTGGAACTCATCCCCGGTAACCGACAGGCGACCTCGGACGCCGCGGTGTCTCGGTCGGAGTCGGTGTTTTACGCGAGCCACAACTGGCACCCGTTTTTCCTGCACGGCACCAAGACCCTGGCCTACGAGTTGTGGGAGGATCTGGGTTTTCGGGCGCCTGACAACGTGATCATCCCCTGCGGTGCGGGATCGAACGTGCTGGGGTGCGAGATCGGGTTTTCCGAGCTGCTGCGGGCCGGACAGATCGACCGTATGCCGCGTTTGTTCGCGGTGCAGCCGGCGCATTGCGGACCGATCGCGGCGGCGTTCCTCGCGGGCAGCGACACGCTGCTGCCAGCCGAAATCCGGCCCACCATCGCCGAGGGCACTGCCATCGCCCAGCCGCTGCGCCTGCGGGAGGTCCTGGGCGCCTTGCGGGAAACCCGGGGCGGCGCGGTGCATTTGACCGAGGCTGAAATCGCCGCCGCCACGCTCGATCTGGCGGGGCTTGGGGTGTATGTCGAACCGACTGCGGCCCAGGCAGCGGCGGCACTAGCAAAACTGCTGGCAACCGGCACGATCGCGCCGGAACAGACGACGGTGCTGGTATTGACCGGCAGCGGCCTCAAGGCGACGCCACGGATCGCCGAACTGTTGGGAGTGGCCTTGTGATTGCGCTATCCCGTGTTTCGGTTGGGCGTGCCAAGACCACCGCAAGCCAATTATCGGGAGATGGACGGGTCAACCCCGCCCATGACGAAACATGAACCCACCCCGGATTGCCCTGTTGGGTTTTTCCATTGAGTGCAACCGCTTCGCGCCGGTCGCCACCCAGGCCGATTTCGAGGCCCGTACCCTCATCGGCGGCCCCGCCTTGCTGACCAACGCCCGCCTGCCGGCACCGTCGATGCTGGGGGAACTCCCCGGCTTCATCGCCGATATGGACGCAGCCGGCGCTTGGGAGCCCGTCCCGAGCCTGCTGGCGATGGCCGAACCGAACGGGCCGGTGGACGCCGGGTTCTTCGGGCGGCTGATGGAAAACTGGGAACGCGATCTGACCGGAGCGGGCCCGCTCGACGGCATCTACTGCGTCCTGCATGGCGCCGGCCTGACCACCGATGACGACGACCCCGAGGGCACGTTGCTCGCGATGATCCGCCGCGTCCGGGGCGGGGCGATCCCCGTTGTCGCGAGCTACGATCTGCACGCCAACGTCTCAGCCGCCAACGTCGAACTGGTGAACGCCTATATCGGGTACCGCACCAACCCTCATTTGGACATGCGTGAGCGCGGCGCGGAGTCGGCGCAGGTCATGCGCCAGTTGATCGGCGGGACGAAAACCCACCTCGCGCATATCCGCCTGCCGATCGTGCCGCCGACCGTCACGATGCTGACCGGCGCGGATGCGCCGCACCGGCCCTATGGGGAACTGATCGACCTCGGTCAGCGCCGGATGCGGGAAGCGCCGTATGCTGGGCGCGTGCTGAACGTGTCGGTCATGGGCGGGTTTGCCTTCGCCGATACACCGTTCAACGGTCTGACCGCGATCGTCACCGCCACCGATGCCGGGGCGGCCCACGACCTGGCGACGGAAATCGCCACCGCCGGATGGGAACGGCGGGAGCAGTTCCGGCCGTCCCTCACCGCTCTGGACGACGCGGTCGCAAAGGCGAAATCGACCGAGGATACGTCCGTCCACGCCCTCGCGTTCGCCGACGTCGCCGACAATCCCGGCGGCGGGGGCCGTGGCAACACGATGTGGATCCTGGAAGCGTTCCTGAAGGCCGGGGTGAAGGACGCGCTGATCGGCATCATCCACGATCCCGCGCTGGCGGCCGAAGCGCAACTGCGCGGCGTCGGCACCGCCTTCACCGCGCATTTCAATCGCGACGGCGGCGACGAATTCTCCAAACCGTTCAGCGCCGAGGCAACGGTGCGAGCGCTGGCGCCGCAGTTCCTGCGCGGGCGGCGGGGCATCTACAAGGACAACACGCTGGATATCGGGGTCGGCGTGGCGCTGGATATCGGTGGCATCACCGTCATCGTCGTCGGTCAGCGCTACCAGTGTGCAGACCCCATCTTCTTCGAGGCATTCGGCCTGGACATCGGCGCCGCGCGCGTGGTGGTCGTCAAATCGCGCGGCCATTTCCGTGGTGGCTTCGACGAATTTTTCCGCCACCAGGATGTGGTCGAGGTCGATGCGCCGGGCCTGACCAGCCCCATCCTGTCGCGCTTCCCCTGGCGGAAAATGCCCCGCCCGGTGCTGCCGATCGACGACACCGCGCAATGGAAGCCGCCCGCATGAAACTCGCCGATCTGCCCACCCCCTGCCTGGTGCTCGATCGCACGATCCTGACCCGCAATCTGCGCGCCATGTCGGGGCAGCTCTCGCGCCTCCGGGTGCCGCTGCGCCCGCACATGAAGACCGCCAAATCGATCGACGTCGCCCGTATGGCGCTGGAAGGGCAACCCGGCGGGATCACCGTGTCGACCCTGGCGGAGGCGGAGTATTTCTTCAGCCATGGCATCACCGACATCCTCTACGCGGTCGGGATCACACCGCGCCGGCTGGAGCAGGTGATGCAGCTCAACGCGGCCGGCGCCGATATCGTCGTCATCACCGACGACATCGACATCGCCGCGATCATCGCCACCCTCGACAACCCGCCCCGCACCCTGATCGAGATCGACAGCGGGGAGGAGCGCGGCGGCGTGCTGCCGGACAGCGACGTACTGATGGACATCGCGCAGGTGCTGGGCGGCGCGCTTGCGGGTGTGATGACGCACGCGGGCCACTCCTACGCCGGGCGCAGCGTCCGGGACATGGTGCGGATCGCCGAGCAGGAACGGGGCAGCGCGACGCGGGCGGCCAATCGGTTACGGGATGCGGGATACGGCGTCCCGATCGTGTCCGCGGGCAGTTCGCCCACCGCCCGGCACGCCGAGAATTTGGCAGGCCTGACCGAAGTGCGCGCCGGCGTTTATATGTTCGGCGACCTGTTTCAGGCGGAAATCGAGACCCATGGTCTGGATGGGATCGCGGTGACCGTGTTGACCAGCGTGATCGGCCGCCGTCCCGGCAAGCTGCTGGTGGACGCCGGCGGCCTCGCGCTGTCGAAGGACCGCAGCACCCAGGATGCGCCGCGCGACTACGGTTTTGGCCTGGCACTCGACCTGTTCGGGCAGCGGAGCTACGGCAACGCCGTGGTACGACGCGCCTATCAGGAGCATGGTGTCATCGAGATGGACCCTGCCCGGCCGATCGATCTCCCGGTCGGTGGGCTGCTGCGGATCGCGCCCAATCACACCTGCATGACGGCGGCCGCGCACGATCGGTATTTCGTGGTGGACGGCGGCGACGAAATCGTCGCCATATGGCACCGCGTGAACGGTTGGTGACGCTCGGCCTCGGAGGTGTACTTTCCGCCAGAACAAACGCGGCGAACGACGATCGATACCCGGCTCGGTGGCGGCACTGATTGGGTTCGTGGGCTTATGCCTCCTCGTCGGCGCGGCCGGCGGCGCATTGACCGCGGATGCCGTGCGACAGTGGTACCCATCGCTGATCGCTCCACCGCTGACGCCCCCGCCTTGGGTGTTCGCGCCGGTCTGGACGTTGCTTTACATCATGATCGGCGTGTCGGCGTGGCTGGTCTGGCTGCGACCCGGGAGCTATCCGGCACTGCGCCTCTGGGGCTGGCAACTCGCGGCGAACGCGGTCTGGCCGGCGGCATTCTTCGGGATGCGCAATCCGATGCTGGGTTTACCGGTGATTGGCCTGATGCTGTTGTTGACGGGCGTGACGATTCGTGCGTTTCACCCCCGGTCGCTGCCCGCGGCGTTGCTGCTGCTGCCCTATCTGGCGTGGTCGCTGTTCGCGACGTATCTGAACGCCGGGTTCTGGTGGCTCAACCGGAGCTGAGGTAATCTCCTGACATGTGGATCGTTATGCACCCTCGCCCGCGTTTAATCCTTCTTCTGCTGATCGGCAT
Source organism: uncultured Acetobacteraceae bacterium (assembly GCA_903877125.1). Lineage (GTDB taxonomy): Bacteria > Pseudomonadota > Alphaproteobacteria > Acetobacterales > Acetobacteraceae > Rhodopila. Next base: position 19,390 of record CAIRCM010000037.1, read on the forward strand.
GGTCATGGCCTGCCCCGCCTGGGCACAGTTCGGTGGTGGCGCGAAGGAGGGCAGTATCGCCACCGGTGGCGCCGCGGCCCGGAACGCCGGACCGGCGAAACGGCCTGACCCGGCGGCGTTGCCCGGTGCGGGATCCCGCGGCCCGGCGCCGCTCAGCAAGCCGCCGAGCGAGATGGGCCCCAATGAGGCCTTGTTCGATGCGATCAACCGCGACGATCTTGAAGCCGCCAGGGGAGCGACGTCGCGCGGCGCGGACTTGAACGCACGCAATGTCCTCGGTCTGACGCCGCTCGAACTGGCGGTGGACCTAGGGCAGAACGACATCGCGTTTCTGCTGCTGTCCCTGCGTGAAGCGGTGCCATCCGGACGGCCGGCGCCCCAGACGGGCGGGCGCACGGCGGCAGGTCATCCGGCCCCGACCCCAACGCCGCGACGGCCCACGGCGGCACCGCGGGCGATCACGACGGTGTCCCGGCCGGCACAGTCGGACGGCGGCGCGCCGGTACCGAACGCTGGCTTTCTGGGGTTTGGGCGTTAGAGCACGATAGGGTCACATTGACCCTGGCGCGCGCTATAAGCCTTTGTTTGATCGCGTGATTCACACCGCCGTGCGGTTCCGCCTCCGGCGATAACGGTCCAAGCCCACGCGCCCTGCTACTTGCAGGGAAACCGCTCCCCCAGGTACTGGAACAGACCGTCCGTCACTTCCATGCCGCGGTGCGCGGGCAGCGCGCGCACCCATTCGGAGAATTGGACCATCGTCGCCCGGCGGCTGGTCCCCGGCGGGAAGCAGAACGGCTTCTTTTCGCCCGCGAGCTTCATTTGCACGTCCACTGCCCCCTGCGCGAAACCATCGCAGTAATTGAGTTTGGCGTCCGTGCCCGGGGCATTCGGCGGGGCGGCGCAAAGGTCCGCCAGATCGCCAGCGGTACGCACATGAAACGCGATCGGTTGGGCCGCATAGCCGAGGCCGATTGGGGCGACCAAGGCGAAGGCGGCGGCGAGGAGCAGGCTCTTTGTCATTCGGACTCTCCTGTCGGGGTTCACGGGCTGGGCCGGTTCCCACCCCATCGGGCGACCAGCGCCTTGGTGACGGCTTTCCCGAACCGCGGCAAGCGGTTTCGGCGGGCGGAGACACCGTTCAGCCGGGCAGCCAGGCGAATGTCATCCCCTGCCGTTTCAGCGCCGCCGCGCCCACCGCGATACCACCCCCGCTCGGCCGTAGTGGCTGGTTGATGTGGCCGATGATGACATCGCCGCTCTGGGCCTTGGCGATGCGGGCCGCGACCGTCGCCGCCGGCAACGAGGCGCCCTGATCGGCATTGAGGGAAAATCCGGCGATGCCGATACCCATGTGCCGGATCGGGTCGAGAACCTCGGGGCTGTAGAGCGCGGAAGCACCGCGATACCAAGCCGGTTTCGTGCCGGACGCCGTCTGTATCGTGTCGGCACCGACGGCGATTTCGGTTTCGATCGCATCCCACGAGCCGGCGGGCCGCAGCCCGTAAACGGGGCGGGTGCCAAGAATGGGGGGCAGGTGGCGCGCTCCATGATTTTGCAAAGCAAATAAATCGCGGTGTGCGAGCAGGAATGCGAGGCCGTTCGGGTTCCAGCGCATCCATAGCGCGGTTACGAAAATCGTTGCCTTTATTTCGTTTTCAACCAGCAACCGAGCGAGGCGTTCGTCGAAGTTTCCGGGGCAGGCGTCGAGGGTCAGGGCGACCGTGGGTCGGTCGGTTGGCGGCAGGCGCAAGGACGGCTCGACCGGCGCGGCGGTTCCGGCGGCCAGCGACATGGCGCCAGTCGCGAATCCTCGACGGGTGAGTTGGATCATGCGGCGGCCCGGGTTTCGGTTCGCACCAGCGCGCCCTGACGACGGAGTTCGGCCTGGATCGGGCCGATCGGCGCATGGCGCGGCGCGACCCCCTGCCCTACCGCGACCGCTGCCGCGACGCCGGCGGCTTGGCCGGTCAGCCAGCACTGCGGAATTTCCCGCAAGAACGAATGGCTCGTCGCGTCGCAGGATATTGCTCGGCCCGCGACAAGGATTCCGTCGGTCGCGGTTGGCACGAGGCAGCCGTAGGGGACGGAAATATTGGGGAATTTTGGCGACAACGAAGGTGACACGCCGATCTCATCGGGGCGGACGGCGCCGGTGGGCCAATCGTCGCGGGTTACCCTGCCCGCCCCCACCAGCCGGCGGGCGTGGCGGACGCCGAGTTGCGGGGCGGAGAGCATGAGGAAGGCGTTCGCGAAGCCGGGGGCGTGGGTTCGGTAGACGTCGAGGTGGCGCGCCATCAGTCGGCGGGAGCGGATTTCGACCTCGGTCTGATCCTCCACGTCGATAGCGGAATATCCGGCGAGGCGCGGGCCCATGAACAACGCGACGTCGTCGCGCCAGGATACGAAGGGGCGTTCGAACAGGCCGTCGCAGGCGGCGCGGCCGCGATCCATGAAGGAGGAGAAAGCGTCCTTCTGGCTGGTTTTGAAATCGATCCAGCGGGGCATGTCGACGCCACCGAACATCCAGGCGGTGTTGATGCACGAATGGATGTCGTTCGGATCGGATTCCGTTTCGCTGGCCGCGCCGGCACGATGAAAGATGTCGCCGTCGCCGGTGCAATCGATGGTGACCTGGGCGCGGATGGCCATGCGGCCTTCTTTCGATTCGAAAACGGCGCCGGTCACCCGGTTGCCATCCATGAGCGGGACCGAGCCCCAGGCGTGCAGGATCAGATGGACGTTGGTCTCGAGCACCATCTCCTGCGCGGCGAGTTTCAGGTGTTCGGGGTCGATGGTCGGGGACCAGGTGACGATGCCATGGAAGGCGGCGGTGCGTTCGCGCCAGTAGGCGGCGGTGGCGTCATCCGCGTGGCCCCAGAGACCGCGGGGCGGACCGGCGACGGCGCCCTTGGGCAGGCGGTCGAGCAGGTCGGACGCGATGCCCTGGATGACCTGCTGGCCGGTCCAGTCGGTCATGCGGTCGATCCAAAGGACCAGGCCGCCGGTGGACAGGCCGCCGAGGTGGTTGGCGCGTTCGAGCAGCACGACCTCGGCGCCGGTGCGCGCGGCGGCGATAGCGGCGGCGGTACCGGATGGGCCTCCGCCGACGACGAGGACGTCGCAGTCGCGGAAGACGGGGATGGTGCGGGCGGGTTCATGGATGGTGGCGCCCTTGGCGCGGGGGCGGCGCGGGAGGCGGGTGCCGTGGAAGATGGCGGACTGGAAGAAGAGGCGTCCGGCCGGGTCGTCCTTGGGTTCGGTGGTCATGGGTGGGTTCCATCGGGTGGGACGGACGCTGGCCGTCATTTGTATTCCATGCCAGAATCCCGCGACCGGCAAGCGGTGGGACATTCATGAGTGCGATCGAAATCGGCGGCATCGACTGCGACATCCATCCGGCGGTGCCGAATCTGAAGGCGCTGCACCCGTACCTGTCCGATCACTGGCGCGACACGATCATCCAGCGCGGGATGCACGAGCTGAATTCCATCAGCTACCCCATGAACTCGCCGCTGACATCCCGTCCGGACTGGCGCATTCCGGGGAAGCCGCCCGGCTCCGACCTCGAACTGATGCGCCAGCACGCGTTGGATCCGTTCCAGACCTCGATCGCCATCGCCAACTGCCTTTACGGCGTGCAACTGCTGTTCAGCGAAGACATGGGCGCGGGGTTCGCCAAGGCGGTGAACGACTGGATGGCGGCGGAGTGGCTGGACAAGGAGCCGCGGCTGCGCGCGTCGATCGTGGTGCCGGCGCAGAACCCGGAGATGGCGGTCGACGAGATCGAGCGTGTGGCCGGGGACAGGCGCTTCGTGCAGGTGCTGATGCTGGTGATGGGCGACATGCCGCTGGGCAAGCGACACTACTGGCCGATCTATGCCGCGGCCGAGAAGCACGGATTGCCGATCGGCATTCATGCCGGCAGCGCGTATCGGCACGCGGTCACGCCCGTGGGTTGGCCATCGTACTACACCGAGGATTATGCCGCCCAGGCCGCCGCGTTCCAGCAATGCCTGTCGTCACTGATCTGCGAGGGGGTGTTTACCAAGTTCCCGACCCTGAAGGTCGTCCTGCTGGAATCCGGGTTCACCTGGCTGCCGGCGCATCTGTGGCGGCTGACCAAATTCTGGCGTGGGCTGCGCATGGAGGTGCCGTGGGTGGACCGTGCGCCGGCTGAGATCGTGCGAGACAACGTGCGACTGACGATCCAGCCCTGCGACGGGCCGCCGACGGAGGCGATGTTCCAGAAGCTCATGGAGCACATGGACAGCGACGAGTTGTTGCTGTTCTCGACCGATTATCCGCACTGGCAGTTCGACGGAGAGGACGTTTTGCCGCCGGGGCTGTCTCGGGATACGGTGCGGAAGATGATGATCGACAATCCGCGGGCGACGTATCCCCGGTTGGCGGGGGTTGATCGGCAGATTTAAACTATTGTTAATGGCCGAAATATTTTCATCGAATCATTTATTGACAAATTGCAATGCACCGGACAGGTTGCGGCCTTATCCAAAGGAAATAGCGATGAATCTCGGCAAAATTATTCTCCTCGGCGCTCTCGCGCTTTGCAGTTCGACCGCGGCATACGCCGGCGACACATATAACACGGTGCCGGCTGGGGACCGTCAGTACGCCCAATGCCTTGTCTACTCCGCCAAGCAATACGAAGGCGGCGACGCCGCGAGCCCGATCAAGGGGCAGACCAAGGCCGAGGCATGGTGCACCTGCATGTGGAACGAGACCCCGGACGATTTCCGTGGCAACCTCGCCAAGTTCTCCGAGACTGCCCGTGGCGCGGCGATGAACAAGACGTGCGAACGTTACGCCGACTGGGGCTGATACAGGCGGCCTGATGGCTGCTCATTCAAAGCAAAACCGCACGAGCGATCGTGCGGTTTTTTTGTGCCTGTCAGGTCAGCGCGCGCGGAACAGGTGGCCGTCACGCCAGTTGATGTCAGACCTTGTCCAAATCCCAAGCCTCGGCCGAAGCCCCCGCGAGCGACTGGATCAGCGCCTCATCCGCCGCGAGTGACGCGGCCGGGCCGTGATGCACCACCACGCCGTGATCGAGCACATAGGCGGTATCGGCGACTTCCAGCGTCATTCGGACATTCTGTTCGACGATGAGAACGGTGATGCCCTGCGCCTTCATGTTGGACACGATTTTGAACACGTCCTTCACGATCAGCGGCGCCAGCCCTTGGGACGGTTCGTCCAGGATCAGCACTTTCGGGTTCAGCAGCAGCGCGCGCGCGATGGACAGCATTTCCTGCTCGCCACCGGACAGCTGGCGGCCACGGTTCATCTTCCGCTCCTCCAGTCGGGGGAACAGTTTGTAGATCGCGGGGATGTCGAACGGGCCGGTGTGTCCTTGCGGGACCTTTAGATTATCCTCGACCGTCAAATTGGCGAAGACGCGGCGGCCTTCCGGCACGTAGCCCACGCGCTCCCGCGCGACCTGGAACGGCACCATTCGGGTGGTGTCCTTGCCAAACACCTTCACCGACCCCGAGCGGGCGGGGGTGAGTCCCATGATGCTGCGCATGGTGGTGCTTTTGCCGGCTCCGTTGCGGCCCAGCAGGGTCGTGATGGTGCCCTCTTCGACCGTCAGCGCGACGTCGTGGAGGATGTGGCTCTTGCCGTAGAAGGTGTTGAGCCCGCTGACCTCGATCGCGTTCATTCGGCTTTTCCCAGATAGGCGTTCTGCACGGTCTCGTTGGCGGCGATTTCCGCGGGCGTGCCTTCGGCCAGCAGCTTGCCTTCGGCAAGAACGGAAATGTGGTCGGCGAGGTGGAACACGACGCGCATGTCATGCTCGATCAGAACGATCGTGTATTTCGAATCGCGATGCAGGCGCCGGATCAGGCCGGTGACCTGATCGGTTTCCTCATCGCCCATGCCGGCCGTGGGTTCGTCGAGCAGCAGCAGGCTGGGTTTCAAGGCCAGCGCCATGGCGATTTCGGCGGCGCGCTGATCGCCATGCGACAATTCGCCCACCAGACGATCGGCCTTCTCGGTCAAGCGGGCCATTTCCAGCACTTCGTCGCAGGCGGAGGCGATCCGTTTATGGTCGGCGGCTGTCAGCCAGAATTTCAGACTATATCCCAGCCCGGTTTCCACCGCGATGCGGGCGTTTTCGCGCACCGTCAGTTCGGGAAAAATCTCGGTGATCTGGAATGTGCGGCCCATGCCGAGCTTGACGCGACCGGCGGCGGGTATGCGGTTGATGTTGTTGCCATCGAGCAGTATCTCACCGGAGGTGGGCGGGAAAAATCCGGTGATGAGATTAAAGAACGTGGTCTTGCCCGCGCCGTTGGGGCCGATCACGGCCCGCAATTCGCCATGTTCGACCGTCATCGATACGTTATCGACCGCGACGAGGCTGCCGAACGTCTTGGTAGCGCCGCGGATTTCCAGTTTCGGGGTCATGTACGTGCTCCCTTCTGGAGCATGCCCATCAGGCCGCGGGGGAAGAACAGCACGACGCAAACGAAGGTCAAGCCGACGAAGAACATCCAGTTGGTGGTCATCGATGAGACGTAATCCTGCAACATCACGAACAGTACGGCGCCGACCAGCGGCCCCCAAAACGACCGCATTCCGCCCATGACGGTGATCATCACGATATTGCCGGACATGATGTAGTTAAGGCCGAGCGGATCGGCGAAGTTGTTCAGTAGGGCATAAAGCGAGCCGGCCAGCGCGGTGAAGAAGCAGGATATCGAGAACGACAGCCAGATGTGACGCTCGATGGGGAGGCCAAGGAACCTTGCCCGCCGCTCGTTCTCCCGGATCGCCAACATCGTGCGACCGAACGGGGATCGCAGGATGAATGCCTGCGCGGCGGCGGCAAGGCCAAATATAGTAACGATAAAGAAATAGAACGCGTTCGCGTTGTTCGTGATATCGATCTTGAACAGACCGAAATCCAGCGGTGCCCGGACGAACCCGCGCAACCCGTCATAGCCGCCGGTGAAATCATCCCATTTGTAGGCGATATAGAAGCAGACTTGGCCGAAGGCGATGGTCACCATGGCGAAGTAGACGCCGCGCCGGCGCACCAACAGCAACCCGAACAAGGTGCCGGCGACCCCGCCCAGCAGTGTGCCTGCCAGGATTGCCAGGGGGGTGGAGGCCGCGACAAATTTCAGGAACAGCCCACACCCATAGGCGCCCAAGCCGAAATAGGCGGCGTGGCCGAAGCTCATGACGCCGGTGAAACCCAGCAGCATATTGAAGCTCATCGCCGCCAGCGCGAACACCAGCACGCGCCCAGCCAAGGCGGTGTAACCGCCGAGCAACGGCAACCAGAACGGCGCGGTCAACAGCAATATCCAGATGATCGCCGTCGTCGCGTATTTGTTGACAGTCAGTCCGTTCACGAAAGCATTCCTTCCTCGCCCAGCAGACCGCGGGGGCGGAGCAGCAAGACAATCGCCATGATCACATAAATAACCGCTTCGCTGGCCGAGGGCATGACCACCGTCGTCAATGCCGCCGCCACACCGATCAACAGACCGCCCAGCAGCGTACCGGTGAGGCTGCCGACTCCTCCCACGATGATGGCGATGAAGCTGGGCATGATCAGGTCATCGCCCATGTTCGGGTTCAAGCCGATCTGCCCCGCTGCCAGCACGCCCGCGAGACCGGCGAGGTAGCTGCCGACGGCAAAATTATAGGATCGCAAGGCAGCGACGTTGACCCCCAGCGCGGAAACCGTATCCAGGTCCAGCGTGCCGGCGCGGATGCGCATTCCGACGCGGGTGAAGCGCAGGAAGGCGAACAGGCCGCTGACCGCGACGATCACGACGACGACCATGAACACACGGTACCAGGTGATGAAGAACAGGTCCGGCGTCAAAGGCGTGGAAAGAATATCGGGAATGCCGAGGGGAAGCGGGCTTGGCCCCCAGATATACCGACAGATATCCTGCACGATGAAGCCGAGGCCGAATGTCAGCAGCAGGCTGTAGATATGATTGCGGGCATAGACGTGCTTGATCATCAATTGCTCGATCACGTAGCCGAAAACCGCGGTCAGGATCGGCGAGACCAGCAGTGCCCCCCAGAAACCGATGTATGGCGTCAACGTGAAGGCGAAATAGCCGCCCAGCGCGAGGAAATTGCCGTGGGCAAAATTCACCACGTTCGACAGGTTGATAATCATCGACAACCCGAGCGCCATCAGCACGTAGAACGCGCCAACGATAAGCCCGTTGGTAAGGTTGAACATCACGACTTGCAGCATGAACCAGGCCTGTTCCGGTGAGGACAATCGACACGCCGCGCGAATGGACCCCGCGCGGCGTGCCGTCTTCGCATCTTTCGCAGGGCTTAGCTCGGGAAGACCATCTTGCAGCCCGTGGACTCCACGGACCCGGCTGCCTCTTCACCGGTCACGGTGGACTCGATCGTGAAGAGATTGTCCGGATCGCCTTCGGCCGGATGCATCTGCCCGATATGGATGTTGCTCATGAGCTGGTGATCGCCCGCGCGATAGCGGATCTTGCCCGGCATCAGGGAGATTTCCGGCGGCAATTCCATGTCGGCCATGGCATGGGCCATGTCGATGCCCTTCAGCGACTTGGCCTTTTCGGCGGCCATCTTGAAGGCGTGCACGGAAACATAGGCCATCCAGTGGCGGGCGGTCGGCTTCTTGCCGATCACCGGCGATATCGCGTCGACGAATGTCTTGACCGCCGGCACGCTCGGGTTGTTCCAGTACCACTCCATGCACCACCAGCCGGCCTGCGCTTCCTTCGGCACCGAACGGACGGCTTCGATTTCGAACAGCGCACCGCCGAGGGCCATATCCTTGGCCATGCCGAACTGGAGGAACTGCTTCATGCAGTTGATCTGCGCCGAACCGCCCATGTTGTTCAGCAGCACGTTGGGCTTGTAGGCCTTTGCCTTGATCAGCGTAGCCGAGAAGTCGGCGGTGGCGATCGGCAACAGTTCCGCCTGATATTCGCCGCCCGCGGCGACAAGCTTCTTGATGAAGTTCGCTTGCAGCGTTTTTCCGTAGGCGTAGTCGGGCGTGATGAAGAACCACTTCTTGCCGAAGCGCTTGATCAGTTCGCCGGAAATGGCCGAGGTGTCCATGGCGGTGGTATTGCACGTACGATACGTGTTCCACTTGCAGTCGGTGCCGGTGATCGGGTCGGTATGGCCGCCGGGCACGATGTGCAGAATACCCTTCTCGGCGGTAACGCCCATGATCGCGTATGCGATGCCGGAGTTCACGTCGCCCAGGATCACGTCGACATTGTCGCGCTCGATCAGCTTATGGGCCTTCTGCACGCCGGTGCCGGTGTCGTTGGCGCTGTCTTCGACCAGCAGTTCGACGGGGCGACCGAGGATACCGCCGGTCTTGTTGATATGTTCGACGGTCCACTTGGCGGCCTCTACCTCGGTCACGGCGAGGGCGGAAAGGCTGCCGGTGATCGGATCGATGAAGCCGATTTTGACCGGGGTTTCGCCGCGCGCCTTGATGATGAAGGGGCTGGCGACCTGCAACCCGCCAATGACGGCCCCTGCCTTGAGCAGACGGCGACGGCCAGTTGTCAACGACCCGAATTGTGCAACCATACCGATTGACCTCCCAATATTCACATGGGAGCGCGGCCGGATGACACTGTCCAAACCTTATGATACGCTCCCTGGGAAGGGCACCTATGCGATCTTGCGGGGCAACGCAAGGCAGAGCCAGTGATTTCTCTCGAAACCGCCTAAAATTGACAAGTGTTCCTCGGTTGGAGGTTACGTCCATGAACATACAGGTCCAATCCCGCCCTATAGTCGCCAATGCCTCCAAGCTCGCGACCGCCGACTGCGACATCCATCCGCAGCGCAACAATGCCGGGCAGTTGTTTCCGTATATGGAGGCGCGCTGGATCGAGCATTTCAAGACGTTCGGCTCCCGCCCGCGACAGGCCTATCAGGCTGGGCCGGCGTATCCCAAGGGGCAGCCGAACGCGTCCCGCCGCGATGCCTGGCCGCCGGAGGGCGGGCGTCCCGGCAGTTCGCTGCCGTTTCTGCAGAAACAGTTGCTTGATCAGAATAACTGCGTGCTGGGGATTCTGAACCCGACGGGCGACAACGGGCAGGCGTTCCAGAACCGGGAATTCGGCGCGGCGGTGTGCCACGCGATGAACGAATGGATTTTGCACGAGTGGCTGATCCCCGAGCCGCGGCTGAAGGGATCGTTGGTCGTACCGTTCGAGGATCCGGAGGCCGCGCTGGCCGAACTGGAACACTACGCCGGCGATCCACATTTCGTGCAGGTGCTGATGCTGAACCGCACCGGAGAGCCCGCGGGTCAGAAGCGCTATTGGAAACTGTATGAGGCCGCCGCCAAGGCCGGCATTCCCATAGGGGTGCATGCCTTCGGTTTCGGCGGCCACCCGTCAAGTGGCTCCGGCTGGCCGTCTTATTATATCGAGGACATGGTTGGTCACGCCCAGTCCTGCCAGACCTTTGTCACGTCCATGGTGATCGAGGGCGTGTTCGAGCGGTTTCCGGACCTGAAGCTCGTGATGATCGAGGGTGGGTTCGCGTGGCTGCCGTCGCTCGCATGGCGCCTGGACAAGATCTGGCACCGACTGAAGGTCGAGACGCCGCATCTGAAGATGCTGCCGTCGGAATACATCCACCGCAACGTCTGGCTGACCACCCAGCCGATGGAGGAGCCGGCGAAGAAGGAGCAGGTACTGGACGCGATCGACTGGATCGGCTGGGACCGGCTGCTGTTCGCGACCGATTATCCGCATTGGGATTACGACGACCCCGATCAGGTGTTGTCGATGCCGTTGGCGGAGCAGAAGAAGCGCGATTTTTTCCTGAACAACGCGATGGCGTTGTATGAACAAGGTTGATCGCGGGCGCCCGGTCGGGTGACCGGACGCCCGCGATCGCGCAAAGACATCAGGCCCGTTCGATCAGCTCGATCAGATAACCGTCGGGATCGCGCACGAACGCGATGATCGTGGTGCCGAACTTCACCGGGCCGGCCGGGCGGGTGATGACGCCGCCCGCTTCAACGGCGCGCTCGCAGGCACCCGCGACATCGGGCACGCCCACCGCGAGGTGACCGAACGCCGAACCGATCTCGTACTTCTCGACACCGTAGTTATACGTCAGCTCGATGGCGGTATTATCGTCCTCGCTGCCATAGCCGACGAAGGCGAGGGTGTATTTGCCATCGGGCACGTCACGGCGTCGCATCTCGTGCATGCCGAAGGCCTTGCAGTAGAAGTCGATGCTGCGTTGCAGGTCGCCCACGCGCAGCATGGTGTGCAGAAAACGGCTCATGTGTGTTTTAGCTCCCTTGGTCGATTTCGTCGGGGCCGAGGCCTAGCAGGAACAGGCCTGCCTTGTCTGCCGCGGCGATGGTGAGATCGCGGTCGACCAGAATCGCACCGGCGGCTTCGAAGGCGATGCCGCGCAGCCTGGCGGCTGCCGCGGCCGCGACCGTGCGAGGTCCGATGGCCGGCAGGTCGATACGCCGGTCCTGGCCGGGTTTGACCAGCTTCACCAGCACGCCGCCATGCGCCGGCAGCGCCAAAGGTCCGCATCGTGCCAGCATGGCGTCGGTGCCCTCCAGCGCTTCGACCGCGAGGACGACGCCTTGCTGGACGACGCAGCCCTGCCCGACGTCGACCGAACCAAGGGCCCGCGCCACGATGACACCGCGGGCGATGTCGGCCATCGCGGCGGCATCGGGCCTGGTCTGGGTCAGGATGCCGCGGGGGCCCAGCGCCTCCTTCAGGATCTCCTGGGCGCCCATCACCCGAAAGCCTTCCTCGCCGAGAACCTTGACGATGCCGGCGAGCAGGCCGTCGTCGCCGGTGAAGGCTGCCTTGCCGACGCGGGCGAGTATCCGGGCAGCAAAAGCATCCGGGCGCATATCGAAGAAGGACGGCCGGCGGACGGGGCCGATCAGTACAAGATCCTGGCAGCCATGCGCCTCCAGCGCCGCCTTGATCCGGCCCGCGGCACCCATCCGGATGATTTCGTGCGGCCAATCCCCGAGCCAGGCCTTGTCGACGAATCCTTCGAGGCCGACGACGAAGACCGGTCGTCCGCTGGCCCTTGCCGCTTGGGCGACCTGCAACGGCAAATGGCCGCCGCCGGCCAGAATGCCGAGGCCACGCGGGGCTTCGATTGATTCGCTCATGCCGTCTGATAGCCTATCGATGCTGCGGATGCGAAGGTTGCCTCTTTCCACCCGACGCCATAGGCTTAAGGTGGATAACCGGATGTGGCGGGTTCGATCCGCCGTTTAACACGAGGATACGCGCATGAGTGGGACGACCCCAAAAACCGTGACCATCACCCTTGATGGCACGAATCGGAAATTGACGGTTCCGCTCATGTCCGGCACGGCCGGCGCGGACGTCTTCGACATCCGTAAACTGTATAACGAGCTGGGCGTGTTCACCTACGACCCGGGCTACGGCGCGACCGCGTCGTGCGAGAGCAAGATCACCTACATCGATGGCGATGTGGGCGTTCTGCAATATCGCGGCTACCCGATCGAGCAGTTGGCGCATCACTCCAACTTTCTGGAGGTCTGCTACCTGCTGCTGAACGGCGAACTGCCGAACGCGGCGCAGGCGAAGGAATTCAACCAGGGCGTCATGCATCACACGATGCTGCATGAGCAACTGCGCCAGTTCTACAACGGTTTCCGCCGCGACGCGCATCCGATGGCGATCATGTGCGGCGTGGTTGGCGCGTTGTCGGCCTTCTATCACGACAGCCTCGACATCAACGACCCGGAAAGCCGCCGCATCAGCGCTTTCCGCCTGATCGCCAAGCTGCCGACGATCGCCGCCTGGGCGCACAAGTACTCGATCGGGCAGCCGTTCATGTATCCGCGCAACGACCTGACCTACGCGGAAAACTTCCTGTATATGTTCAACGCGGTGCCGACCGAGGAATACAAGGTCAACCCGGTGCTGTCGCGGGCGATGGATCTGATCATGATCCTGCACGCCGATCACGAGCAGAACGCCTCGACCTCCACGGTGCGTCTGGCGGGCTCGACCGGCGCCAACCCCTTCGCCTGCATCGCCGCTGGCATCGCCAGCCTCTGGGGCCCGGCGCATGGTGGCGCCAACGAAGCGGTTCTGAAGATGCTGTCCGACATCGGCCATGTCGACAACATTCCGGAATTCCTGTCCGAGGTGAAGGACCGCAACAACCACGCCAAGCTGATGGGCTTCGGGCACCGGGTCTATAAGAACTACGACCCGCGCGCGAAGATCATCCAGCAGGCCTGCCACGACGTGCTGAAGGAGCTGGGGATCGAAGGCGATCCGTTGCTCGACCTCGCGATGGCGCTGGAAAAGATCGCTCTGACGGATCCGTATTTCATCGATCGCAAGCTTTACCCGAACGTTGACTTCTATTCGGGCATCATCCTCAAGGCGATGGGCTTCCCCACGAGCATGTTCACTGCCCTGTTCGCGCTGTCGCGGACGGTTGGCTGGATCACCCAGTGGCAGGAGCTGATCGAGGACCCGGAACAGCGCATCGGCCGTCCGCGGCAGATCTACACCGGCCCGGCGGAGCGCGACTACATTCCGGCCGAAAAGCGCGGCTGAACCCGCGAACCGATCCACGGTCTGGAGCCAGGCGGGAACGCCTGGCTCTTTTTTTTGCGGCCCCGCGGCCAGTTATCCACACGGCGGGGATAACTTTATCCACAGGCTGTTGATATTCTGGTTAAGCCACGACCTGAAGAATATTGTAAATTCGACGTTATTTCTTCATGTGCGATTGGCGACAAACGCTGATACGCCGAACGAAAATCGCTCATGAGCGCGAATATTCGAGCACGTTCGAAAAATAACCTTCAGATTTTAACGATTTATCAATTTTTGCCCTTGATGCAGGCGAAGGCTTATCGCTAAATACACTCATTGGTTGCAATTCTTCGAACCGACAACCGGGAGGCGCAGGTGAGCGATCGTTTCAATCTGGATAACCTCGTCAGAGCAAGGCTGAAGCGTTGGCCGCAACGCCCGCCCGGCCTGAAATCGCGACGGGGACATAACGCCTGGCTTCGCTGCCGGCCAGCCGAGGACGCCAACAAGGTGTATCCCTTCCTCAAACTGCCAGGCAGCAACCATTGGCGTACCCTGCCGGATGGTTTGTGGTTTAACTTCGGCGGCACACCGGAAGACCCTTTCGTCGATATTTTCGCGATCGAAGCCTGCAGCACCACGCAAAACCTATTGGACAAGCGGTCCCGCTTCGCGCCCAGCACGCACTCCATGCTGGCGCAGTGCCCGTTGCCTTGGCTCCTGGCACCGGTGACGGCGGAAGACACGACCCCGCGCTGGCGCATCACCGGGATATTCCGCGAGCAGCCAACCCACGCCGCCACCCTGCCGGTGCGGGAGATGCGGGTGCTCTATGGTCTGAAGGACCGCCATTACGACGGTTTCGTGCGTAGCCAGATGGCACACGCTCATGAATTTTTCATGCCACTGGAAAAATTGACCGCGGAGAACAGCGAGCAGAACCCGGCTTTGCGCACCCTGATCCAACGCGCGTCGGTTACGGCGAATTTTCTGAGCGGCTGATAGCCATCCACAGGTCGGGCCGGTCAGTGATGAAGCCATCGACCCCCCAGGTGACCAACCGGAGCATCGTGTCGGGTTCGTTCACGGTCCAGGGCAGGACCAGGAGGCCGAGTGCCTGGGCCTCATCGATCTGATCGCGGGTGAGGTCGTGGTGGTCGGGGGCCCAGATCTGGCCTCCCTCGGCCGCCACGGTACGCGGCACGGAGCCGCCAAAATCTCCTGGGGTGGGGCCGTCCCACCAAAGTGCCGCGTCCCGCACCGTTTCGCTTCGCGTCAGCCAGGCCAGGCGGATATCGGGGCGGATACGGCGCACGTGCCGAGGACCGCGCCAGTCGAACGATTCCAGATCGATTCGCGGCACCGCCCCCACGGCATCGATAACCGCCAGCGTGGCATCGGCAAGTTCCGTGGGCGATACGGTCATGTCGGGAAAGCGGGGGTCGGTTTTCAACTCGACCGTGAAGCGGGCATCGGGCGAGCCACGCAGCACATCCGCCAGGGTTGGAATACGCGCACCGTCATGCGGCTGTTGATCCGCAAACAGACCCGCATAACCGGAACCTGGGCGCAGCCTGCCCACGTCAAAACGTTGTAGTTCAGCATAGGTCAGCTCGTGCAATGCCGGGCCGGTGGTTGGGAGCCACGCCCCGGCGGCGTCGCGGACGATATCCGGATTCAGCCGCAAATCGTGGGAGACCACCACGACCCCGTCGGATGTCATCCCGACATCGAGCTCGATCTGTGCGACGCCCGTTGCCAGCGTGGCGCGAAACCCCTCGATCGTGTTTTCCGGGAACAGGCCGCGTGCCCCCCGGTGTCCCTGCACCCCAAGTTTGGGCATGATGCGATCATTGGACAACAGGAACCTCGGAGAAAGCGGATGCAGTATACGACCCTTGGACGAACCGGATTGAAGGTCAGCGTCGCGGGGTTGGGTTGCGGGGGCTTCAGCCGCCTGGGGCTCACTGCCGGACTGGGGGACGATCACGCTATCGGCATTATCCGCCAAGCCTTGGACCTGGGGGTCAATATTGTCGACACAGCTTCGATCTACGGCACGGAGGAGGTCGTCGGCAAGGCTCTTCGCGGCGTCGCCCGGGACAGTGTGGTGATCTGCACCAAGACGTCCAAACCCGCGGCCGATGCGACCTTCACCCTCCCCAAGATTCTGGAAAGCCTCGATGGTTCGCTGAAGCGCCTGGGTGTTGACCACGTCGATGTCTTCCAGCTCCACGCTGTGCCGCCGTCCGCCTATGGTTTCGTACGCGACGAAATCGCCCCCGCGCTGCTGCGGGAGAAGGAGAAGGGGAAGTTCCGCTTTCTAGGCATCACCGAGACCGCCCCGAACGATCACGAACAGCAGATGCTGAACCGGGCGACGCAGGATGGACTGTGGGATACGGCGATGCTGGCATTCAATTTGATGGGTCAGGTCGCGCGCCATCAGGTGTTCCCGCACACGCTCAAGTATGGGATCGGCACGTTGATGATGTTCGCGGTGCGCTCGATCTTCGCGCGCCCCGATCAGCTCCTGAGTACGGTCAAAGACCTCGCCGCCGCTGGGCTGGTGCCGGCGGCGTTGGCAGAGCGGGAAAATCCGCTCGACTTCCTGGTCTACGAAGGCGGTGCGAGCAGCGTGACCGATGCCGCCTACCGTTATGTCCGGCATGAACCCGGGGTGGATGTCGTGCTGTTTGGCACCTCCAACCCCGACCATCTGCGTACGAACGTTGAATCGATCCTCAAGCCGCCATTGCCGGATGCCGATCGTGCTCGGTTAGCGACGCTGTTCAGCCATTTGCGCGGTGTGGGGCTGGAGGTGCCTCCGCCGCGGACATAAGTCCGATTTGTTGCACCGCAGAATTTTCTTGCCTTTCCGCGGCAGCCCGGCGATAAGCCCGTTGTCTTTCCGCGTTTGCGCGATCGGCGGGCCGAATTTGGGCCCACCTGCCCGGGAATATCTCAGTCGAAACGCGTTCGTCCCCATTATCGCGCGGGGCGGCGAACATTCAGGCGACCGTCCTTGGCCAAAGGGCTGGCGGCGCTGGAGCTTACCTCTCTCGTGACCCAAACCACGTTTGCCAACCTCGGCCTCGCCGAGGGACTTTTGCGCGCGCTCGTCGCGCGTAATTTCACCATTCCCACCCCCATCCAGCAGCAAGCCATTCCCGCGCTGCTCACCGGCCGCGACCTGCTGGGTATCGCTCAGACCGGCACCGGCAAGACCGCCGCGTTCTCCCTGCCGCTGATGCATCATCTTTCGGCCGAAAACGTCCGCATGGCGCAATTCGGCACGCGCGCTTTGATCCTGGCGCCGACACGCGAACTGGCGTTGCAGATCGATGAGGCCATTCGCAGCTTCGGCACCCAATCCCGCCTGCGCACCGTCGTCATCATCGGTGGCGCCAGCCGCTTCAAGCAGGTGGAGGCGATGCGTCGCGGCGCGGATATCGTCATCGGCACGCCCGGCCGGGTCTGCGACCTCATGCAAACGCGGGAGCTGAACCTCAGCGCCGTGCGCCAGTTCGTGCTGGATGAGGCCGACCGCATGCTCGACCTCGGTTTCATCAAGGACATCCGCCGGATCGTCGCGATGTTGCCGACAGTGCGCCAATCCGCGCTGTTCTCCGCCACGATGCCGCCCGATGTCGCCGCCCTCGCCAACGGCCTGCTGCGCGATCCCGCCCGGGTTGAGATCGAGCGGATGCCTGAAACAACGCCGAACATCGATCAGACCGTTTACCATCTGCCGGTGTCGGGAAAGCTGCCCCTGCTGGGCAAGCTGCTCGAAGATCCGGCGTTCAGCCGGGTGATCGTGTTCACCCGCACCAAGCGCGGTGCGAACAAGGTCTGCGAAACGCTGGAAATCGCCGGGCATCGGGTGAACGCCCTGCACGGCAACAAAAGCCAGCCGCAGCGCGAAAAAGCGCTGGATCAGTTCCGCAGCGGACGTGCTCGGGTGCTGGTCGCGACGGACATCGCCGCGCGCGGGATCGATGTGACCGAGGTCACGCACGTCATCAACTTCGACGTCCCGGTGGAACCCGAGAGCTACGTTCACCGCATCGGCCGCACCGCGCGCGCCGGCGCCGCGGGGCACGCGATCACGTTCTGCGACGGATCAGAACGCGGTACGCTGCGGGTCATCGAAAAGCTGATCGGTGGCCCCATCCCGGTGGCCGAGGGCAGCGGACCGCCTCAGCCGCAAACTGCCCCGATCGATCCAAGAAAGCAGCGGAACAGTGGGCCCAAGCAGGGCCAAAAGCCGAGCGGTCAGGCACCACGGAAGCCCTTCGTGCAGCGCCGCCCCTCGGGCATGAGATCCGCCGCCTAAGTGCCGACGACGATCTACGTCGACGGCGACGCCTGCCCGGTGCGGGAGGAGGTTTACAAAGTCTCCGACCGCCTGGGTTTGCCGGTGTTCGTGGTGTCCAACGGCTCCCGTCCGATCCGGCCCACCGGCCGGCCGCTCGTGCGGTTGATCACGGTCGAGGCCGGCGCGGATGTTGCCGACGACTGGATCGCCGAGCACATTACGCATACGGATGTTTGCGTGACGTCGGATATTCCGCTGGCGTCGCGGTGCTTGGCGAAATCGGCGCGCGCGTTGGCGCCGAACGGCAAGGTTTGGACGGCGGACAACATCGGTAACGCCCTTGCCGGGCGTGCCGTCGCCCAACACATGCGGGAGATCGGGTTGCCGACCGGCGGTCCGGCCCCATTGACGAAACAGGACCGTTCCCGCTTTTTGAGCGCGTTAGACAGCGCGATTCAGGCTGCCAAGCGGGGATAGAATTCATGTTCGATCGGGTTTTGGGCGTGCTTGGCGGCATGGGGCCGTTGGCCAGCGCGCAGTTCATGCTGCGGCTGACGTTGCTTACCCCTGCCGAACGCGACCAGGATCATGTCCCCGCCGTGCTGTGGTCCGATCCGCGGATTCCAGATCGGGGTCGCGGCAAGCTGTCAGGCGGCGATGATCCTCTGCCGTGGCTGCTGCGCGGGATCGCCGGTCTGAAGCAGGCCGGTGTCGGCGCGATCGCTATCCCCTGCAACACCGCGCATCTCTGGTATCCGGAAATGGCGGCGGCCGCCGGCCTCCCCGTCCTCCATATCGTCGATGCCGCTGCCGAGGATCTGCGCCGTCAGGGCATCCGCCCCGGCAAGATCGGATTGATGGGCACCGCCGCGACCCTGGCGATGCGTCTGTACCAGGACCGTCTGACGTCTCAGGGATGGGAGTGCATCACGCCCGACGACACGCAGATGGCTCAAAAGGTGATGCCGGCGATCGGCTTGGTGAAGGCCAACCGTGTGCTGGAGGCTTTCGAGCCTCTGTCCGAGGTTGCCAACGATCTCGCCATGCGCGGTGCCTCGGCCGTGGTGCTCGGCTGTACCGAAATCCCACTTGGTATTCAGGCCGGACCGGCGGCGCGTTTGAAGGCGCCGGTGATTGACACGATCGATGCACTGGCCCGCGCGTCCATTGAATGGGCGCGCGGGTAGGAGCGATCAGAACTCGGTCTTGACCCGCAGGAAGAACTGATTGTCCGACTGGGTCTGGCCGAAGGTGTAGTCTTAAACGGCGCTGAGGGTGAACGGCCCCTTCTGCGCGATCGTCATGCCCAGCCCCAGATCGGCGAGGTCGGCATCGCGCTGCGGACCGTAGGCGGTCAAGCCGCCGCCTGAGGTGAAGGTCGCGCTGGTGGCCACCCGGGTCAGAATCAGGTTCCGGATGTAGTAGGCGTGCACTTCCGGCGTGAGCACCCAGCCATTCGGCTGCGCCACCGTGTATGAGGCACGGCTGCCGAACTTGAGCTGCCTCACGTCGATATGCTGCGGCGCGACGTTGAGGTCGAACATGCCGCCACCCTGCGTCTGGTGGGCGTCCGCATCCATATGGATTTCCTGGAACGTCACGCTCGGCGTCACGACCAGTGCATTGGCGGCATGCCAATCGTAACCGGCGGTCAACCGGGCGTTGAATTGGACGCCCTGGAAATTCGCGGTACGCTGCAGACCGAATGCGCTGATGCTTTCCTTGGTATTGTACCAATTCAGGCCGATGGCACCGACGCCGTCGACGAAGAAATTATTGGTGAAATAGGAGCCATACAGCCCGGCCTGGAACAGCAGGTCGGACGCTGTGTTGCCCGATTGCGACCCGGAAAATTTGATATTGGCGTTTGACAGCGCCATCGCTGCGCCCACCCGCACGTTCGGCTGAACCAGGGTATCGGCACCCGCTGCCAGCCCGTAGACCGATGCGGTGAAGCCGTTGACGCGCTCTTTCATATTTTGTGTCAGCGTTTCGCCATATGGCTTCGCCCAGACGGTCAGGCCGCGCCCGACTTCGTCGCCGCCCCCCATACCCGCGACGTTGTTCCGCATCCCGTAGACGTGGTCGTCGACCGAGGTTGTCAGACCGCCGTTGTTCGCCAGTTCCTGCGCCAGCAGCGCCAACGCCGTGCCGATCTGGCTGGGCTGCACCTGCTGGAAGAACTGAACCTGCTGGGCCGGCGTCAACTGACGCAGCGTGACGAAGAGATTCGTCAGCGCCGGTGCGTTGCCGGACAGGAGGAGGGCATCGGCCAGCTGGCCCACACCGCCGATGGCATTGCTCTGATTGGTCCCACCAGTGCTGGTCAAGCCGCCCGTGTCGCCGCAGAACAGTGTGCAGTAAAGGTTGTTAAGCTGCTGCACCGTCGGCGTGGGGAAGCTGATGATCAGGGTGTTGGGATTGCTGAGGCTGGCGATCGGGAAATCGAAATATGGGTTGAGGCTGTCGCTGCTCACGGGGGGCAGCGGGCTCGCGGTCACACCACCCGTCGCGGTTACCGCGGGGAACGGGTTCGGGCCTGTGAGGCCCGTGAAGTGCAGCGCGATCTGTGTGCTGCTGACATTGGCGGTGCCGGTGACGTTCAGCTGTCCGGCGCTGGTCGGATTGACAGTGATGCCGAGCACGCTGCTCGGCGCGGCGTTGTAGTTGCCGATAAGCGCGGCCGCCGACCCACCGATGCTCAACAAGCCGCTGTTGTTCAGCCCGGGGGCTTGGCCGTTGATGGGCGTTGAGCCTGGTGACAGCCCTATCGTGCCGCCATTGACGGCCAAGGTGGCGCCCGCCGCGACATTCACCGCGAAACCGTTGGAGATCGTGATGCCGCCGGTGCCGACATTCTGCACGCCGGAATTGACGTTCAAAACGAACAGACCGGTCACGGTATTGCCGGGCGCGATGGTGCCGCCGCTCAGGTTAACGGTGTTGAAGCCGCTGTTTCCGTTGATTCCGCCGTTCAAGGATCCACCGGTCAGGTTGACCGTGTCCGGGTTGGTGGCGCTGAGGCTGATGCCCCCGACGATCGAACCGCTGCTGTTGATCGTCGTCGGTCCCTGATCGTTCGTGAGGTTGATCGCGGTTCCGGTCCCGTTCGCCGGGCCGCCTTGCACCAATCCGGTGTTGTTGATCGTGCCGAGGTTGCCGGCGACATTGATGCCCGTCCCGGTCGGGTCGGACGCGATGACGGTGCCAGCGTTCTGGATGTTGTTGAGGGCGCTGTTCGTCGCGATGTTCACGCCGACGCCATTCGGACCGTTGGCCTGGATCTGGCCGGTCGCGCTGTTCGTGAGGCCTTGCAGCACCCCGCCCGAGGACACGGCCACGGCCGTACCGCCCGGACCATTGGCGGTCACGCTTCCCGAGTTGTTGACGGTGGTGACAACGCCGCCCACCTTCACGCCCACACCATTGGTTCCGTTGGCCTGGATTTGCCCGGTGTTGTTCAGCGCACCGACGGTGCCGCCGAGTACGACCGCGGCACCCGACGAGCCGTTCGCCTGGATTGTGCCGCCGGCGTTGCTGATCGTTCCGACCTGCGCACCCGAAACCACGTTCACGCCAGTGCCGCTGGTCCCGTTCGCGAAGACGCTGCCCTGGTTCACAAGCTGCTGTAGCGCCCCGGCGATTTGAATACCCGTGCCATTGCTGGCGCCGGCGTTAATCGTGCCGGTCGCGGCGTTGGTCACCCCGCCGACAACCGCCGTGCCGCCTATGTTCACTGCCGCGCCGCCGGGCCCGGTCGCGAGAATTTGCCCCTGGTTGGTTAGGTTGGTGAGCCCCGTCTGCACGTCGACGCCGACACCGTTGGTGCCGGTCGCCATGATCGTCCCGGTCGTTCCGTTGGTGATCGTGCCTACGGTTCCGCCGAAACCGGGCGCGCCCACCGCAAGGGCCGTGCCGCCGGTATTCGTCGCGAGAATGCTGCCGTTGTTGATCACCGAAGTGATCGAACCGCCAGTCACCTGCACACCCACACCTTGCGAGCCAGTCGCGCTGATCGTGGCGCCCAAATTGTTGGTGACCGTGCCGACCGATCCGCCGGACACAACCTGGACGCCCGCGCCGGCCTGCCCGGTGGAAAGGATTGTGCCGCTGTTGATCAGCGACAGGAGACCGCCGGCGATATTGATCGCCGAATCGCCGCTGGTGCTGGTGGTCTGGATAACGCCGCCGGTCTGGTTGTTGATGGTTCCGAGCGAGGTCAGGGTCGCGACACCGATTGCGATGCCGCCTGTCGTCTGCTGGGATTGAAGCGTGCCTGCGTTCTGAATGAATGACGCCCCCAGAGCGCCAGTCACCACGGCAGGCGCGGCACCCCCGGTGGTGATCGTCAGGCTGCCGGCAACTGTATTATTCAGGGAGTCGCCGTTCCCCAGTGTGAAGAAACTCGCTGTGCCCGATTGAGCTGTGGTGTTCACATTCGCGGTTTGCGCCCTCACATCCCAGGACAAACCGGCAATGGCCAGGCCAGCGACAGATGCCAACAGCGCAGCACGTCGCGATGAGAAGTGGAATTGAGCCAAAGAATCGGCCCCCCAAGAGGCAGCGCTGATAACAGTATCCTACGTCCGTGGCGCCTTGTCCACTACCCAGCGAGATCAAAAATCGAGGTTGTACAACGGCATGACGCCTGTACCACAGGACGGTCCGAGTGCAATTTTAAGGATTCTCAGGGCCAGCGCAACGTACCGACTCCCGCAACAACAGGGGCCACCGTGAATCCCAACCGTCGCCATGCCCCGCGCCGGCGACGCTTTCGCCACTGACGCAACCATGCCGCCGGAACCGCCCGACAAACGCCCGAACAACCGCATCATCCACGATCGAATCCTCGGTGCCCCTGAAATGACGTTGCGGGATATCCACCAATGCGTCGGCAAAATCGGCGGGATTCAGAGACCCGGTCAGCAGGCCCAGGTGCTGCTGCTCCGTCCAGACCGTGGTATCCAAAACCGCCGCGACGGTTCGGATATTCACCACATCGTGCCGCCGCGCCGCGATCAGAACCGCCACCGCGCCGCCGCCCGAGAAGCCCACCAGTTCAAGGGATCGCGCCCCGCTCGCCACCAGAAGTTGATCGACAGCAGCGTTCATGCTCGCAATAACAGACTCTGCGAAACGACCATCCGTCCAATAGTATCGGCGGCAGTACCGGTCGGAATCGAGGTCGACATATTGGCAGGGGCGCGCCAGATATGCCACCGAGGGTGCTGGGTCGACCGAGGCCAGCTTCAGAGCCACTGGATTCCACGGCGTCGGATCGTCCGACGGCGTGGCGCGGGTCAACCAGGCATGCCCGTCGCCCTCGAAGTAGATGCGAAGTACCGGAGCGTTGCCGAACCGGACGTGGGAAACGAGCGCGAACGTACCGGTCGAAATATCCATCCGCCGCAGTCCCGAGGAGGCGGCAAGGGCGGCTGCGTCGACGCGCGCCGACTGACGATCAGGGGAACACCCCGTCAGAATCGACACCAGCACGGCGATGGCAACCCACGCGAGACGGGGAATCAATGACTTCCCCTCATGGCTTGCCCCGGTCCCAGTTGGCTTCGACCATATCGCGTGCCGCATTCGGCACCGGCGCCACCGCTTCCACATGTTGTAACAACGCCGCATGCATCAGCCGCAGTGCCGCCGGCAGTTTGGCCGGATCGCCCAGCATCGCCGCCCCACGATACCATTGGCATACCCGATCGTCGGGATGTATCGCCTCGATCTGTCCGCAGGCCTCGGACAACTGAGCATAATCCCCGTGCTGCACGAGATAGGCCAGATACGGCACCGCGACAT
The DNA here is from genome assembly GCA_903877125.1 of uncultured Acetobacteraceae bacterium. Taxonomy (GTDB): domain Bacteria; phylum Pseudomonadota; class Alphaproteobacteria; order Acetobacterales; family Acetobacteraceae; genus Rhodopila. The sequence continues at coordinate 43,108 of CAIRCM010000037.1, forward strand.
CGGTCCGATCCGGCGCATCCCGGAGCACCCGCAGCAATGCCCCCTCCCACCGCGGCAACTCGCGTTCCCTCAGCGGAGCCAGCGCCGTGTGCTCATGATTGGCGATCAGTTCGGTCCGCATCGCCAAAGTCAAAGCTTCCAGACGCATGCTGGCACGACCCGATGCTGTCCAGGTATCGGCTTCCGCCAGCATACGGGCAAACCATTGCGCCTGGGCCGGCGTCGGCGGATGGCCGTCACTCAGCTGTTGCGCGATGAAAGCCGTCTCGCTCAACGCCAGCCACCACAGATGCACACCACCGCGCGCATGATCCGGCGCGAAACCACCATAGACCGGGATCTCCGCCGGATCCTGCCGGTTCAGCGCCGCCAGCCGATCCGCCCCCGCTCGGGCATCCCCGTACGACAGCGCGCATCCCCAACCAAGCAGCACGCTCAGCGCCAGGCCTGAACCGAATACCCATCGCTCCATCGGGACAGGCCTCGAAGACCGGATCACACCAAGCGGGGCGGTGGTCGCGGCGATCGCCAGCGCGAGGAAAGGGTAGCAAAGCATGAACGGATACCAGAAGCAGAGCGACCCCATGACCAGAAACCAGCCCACCGCGCCCACGACCAGCATGCCCCGTCGAGCACCGGCAACGACGGAGGTGAAGAATACGAGATAGAGTATGACACCGATCAGCCCGCCGCTCAGAACAGCCTCGACGATGTCATTATGGGGATGGAACGCGCCGGCGCCGACGGCCTCCCAGTTCGGGTCCCACTTCCCATCGGTAAAGCCGTGCACACCCGCCAGATAAGTGTGCTGATACAGCAGGTCGTTGTAACTGCCCCAGCCGAAACCGGTCAGAGTCGCCATGGGATGATCGTAGAATCCCAACAGTCCCGCCAGAATCAGTTGACCGCGTGAACGCACCGAGTAGAGCGGATCATATTCGCCATAGGCCGTCACAGCGCCGATCACCGCCATGGTCGATATCGCCGCAACGATCGGCAGCCACGCAAGCCACCGGCGCGCCCCGGCAAGGTCGCGACCCCGCGCGAACCAACGGGTCGGAAAAAACGTCACCGGCCCAATCAGCGCCAGCAGCACAATCGCGGTCTTGTTCTGGGAAAGCGCGACCGGCGCCATCCCGCACAGCAAACCGATCGCGAGGATGCGCCAATCCGCGCGGCGGCTGGCACCGATCACCACCAGCGCCACGGGTGGGCCCAGAAGCCCGGCATAGCCGGTGTACTTTTCCGGTCGCCAGGCCGACTCCAAGGTCAGTTGCAGATGCATGCCGCCAACCGTGCCGGCCGCGAGCACGGTCGCGACGACCAGCACGATGCGACTCGCGCGATAAGGCCAAAGCGCCATCGCCAGCAGCATCAGCGAAGCCAGTGCCAGGAAGGTTAAAACGCCTTCTCCGGTTTCCGGGGTGCCGAACCAGGTCCGTCCCGGAAAGCCGTGAAAGGGCGAGACAAATGCGTTCCAGGCAAGGAATAACAGCAGAATCTGGACATGCCGACGCGCCAGCAGAATACCGATCGAGTGACCGGTCAGATCCAAGGCCAGGACGCACAACCCGGCGGCGGCGCCGATCGCCAGAAGTCCCGCCGCTACCGGTTCGGTTTGGAACCAGACACCGACGGCGCCCAGCGGCGTGCTCAGCACGAACAGAAACAGCGACGACGCGAGCACCGCTGTTCCAACGACCCGAGCACACATTGCTGGGATACGGCTGGTTTCGGCGGTGGGGGACGGCATCTCGGTGTTGGTTGGCATTCCCGGCGGCGTTCCTGTCTCCTCGTGTCCCGTTTAGCCGGGGACCGCCGCCGTCAACAGGGCCAAGGCTATTTGAAAATCGCCTGCGCCGCGACGTTCGCGGCATCGACGACCGGTGCCGGGAAGACGAAGAACAACAGGGTGAACAGGCCAGTCACCGCCGCGACAAAAGACAGCGAGGGCGCTCGGGCATCGAAAGCCGGGGACGGCGCGTCGAAATACATCACCTTGATGATGCGAATGTAATAGTACGCGCCCACCACGCTGCTCAGCACACCAACGATGGCGAGGGTCCACAGCCCGGCATTCACGACCGCGAGGAAGACATAGAGCTTGCCGAAGAAGCCGGCCAGCAGCGGGATGCCGGCCATGCTGAACATGAAGATCGACAGCAGGCCGGCCAGCAGCGGGTCGTGCGTCGATAGGCCGGCGAGGTCGGAAATCTGCTCCACCGCACGGCCCTGACGGCGCATGGCGATGATGCAGGCGAAGGTGCCGGCGGCCACAAAGACGTAGATGGTCATGTAGACCAGCACGCCGCGCACGCCATCGGCGTTGCCGATCGCCAGCCCGGCCAGCGCGTAGCCCATGTTGGCGATCGAGGAATACGCCATCAGGCGCTTGATGTTGCTCTGCCCGATCGCGGCGAAGGCGCCCAGCACCATCGAGGCGATGGAGACGATGACGATCAGGCTCTGCCATGCCGCGAGCAGATGGCCGAAGGGGCCGCACATGACCCGCATCAGCAGCGACATCGCCGCGACCTTGGGGGCGGTGGCGAAGAAGACGGTGACCGATGTCGGCGCGCCCTCATACACGTCGGGCGTCCACATATGGAACGGCACGGCGGAAACCTTGAAGGCCAACCCGACCAGGACGAACACCATACCGACGATCACCCCGGGCGAGGCGCTGAGCGGATTCGTCAGCACCGACGCCAGCTTGGCGAAATCCATGGTGCCGGAAAAGCCGTAGACCAACGAAATGCCGTAGAGCAGCAGGCCAGACGCGAGGCCACCCAGCACGAAATATTTCAGGCCCGCTTCGGACGACCGAAGGTCGTCGCGGGCGAAGGCGGCGAGGACATAAAGCGACAGCGATTGTAGCTCCAGCCCCAGATACAGGGTCATCAGGTTGGACGCGGAGACCATGACCATCATGCCGACGACGGCCAACAGCATGACCACGGGGAACTCGAACCGCTCGATCCCCTGTTTATGGTTGAAGTCGATCGACAGGATCGCCGCGAGCGACGCCCCGGCGAGGATCAGCAGTTTGCTGTAGGAACTGAACCCGTCGGCAATGAACTGGCCGTTGAAGCCGGTTCCCTGGCCGCCGTTTAGCACCAACATGAAGGCGACGACGAACCCGCCAATGGTCAGCATGGTGCAGGTCGTCACCGCGTCCCGCTTCAGCAGAACCCCGATGATCAGGATCGCCAGACCGATGACGGCCAACACGATCTCAGGCAGCGCGAGCGTCCAGTTCATCAGTGCATCACCCCGGCGAGCTTCGTGGTTTCCAACAGCGCGGCGGTGTGTTGTTTCACCATCGCGGCGACGGACGCATCCCAGAAGCCGGTAAAGCTGGACGGGTAGATCCCCATCCACATGGTCAAGACGATCAGCGGCACGAACACCGCCCACTCCCGCGGGCTGAGGTCCATGATGTGCATCAGATCCTCACGGGTGAGACGACCGAAGATCACCCGGCGGTAGAGGTAGAGCGTGTAGGCCGCACCCAGGATCATGCCGGCGCCGCCAAGGATGGCGAGCCAAAAATTGACCTGCAACGCGCCGAGGATCACCAGGAACTCACCGACGAAACCGGCGGTGCCGGGCAGTCCGACGGAGGCCATGGCGAACAGCATAAAGGCGAAGGCATAGCCGGGCATGCGGTCGGCGAGACCGCCATAGCGGGCGATTTCCCGGCTGTGGATACGATCGTAGACGACGCCGACGATAAGGAAGAGCGCGGCGGACACGACGCCGTGCGACAGCATCATGAACAGGCCGCCCTGGATGCCCTGTTCATTGAAGGTGAACAGGCCGATCGTCACCACGCCCATATGCGCGACGGAGGAATAGGCGATGAGCTTCTTCATGTCTTCCTGCGCCAGCGCGACGAGGGAGGTGTAGATCACCGCGACGACCGACAGGGTGTAGATGAACGGCGCGAACTGGGCAGAGGCCAGCGGCAGCATCGGGATCGAGAAGCGGATGAACCCGTAGGCCCCCATTTTCAGCAGCACCCCGGCCAGGATGACGGAACCGGCGGTCGGTGCTTCCACGTGCGCATCGGGTAGCCAGGTGTGCACCGGCCACATCGGCACCTTCACCGCGAAGGAGGCAAAGAAGGCCAGGAACAGCCAGGTTTGCATGCCCGCCGAGAAGGACGTGTGCATCAACGTCGGGATGTCGGTCGTGCCGGCCTGGACCCACATCGCCAGCAGCGCCAGCAGCATCAGCACCGAACCGGTCAGGGTGAACAGGAAGAATTTGACCGCGGCGTAAACGCGGCGCGGCCCGCCCCAAACGCCGATGATCAGGTACATCGGGATCAGCACGGCCTCGAAGAACATGTAGAACACGATGAAATCCATCGCGCAGAACATGCCGACCATCATGGTTTCCAGGATCAGGAACGCGACCATGTATTCGCGGACCTTGGTCTGGATACTCTCCCAGCTCGCGAGGATGCAGATCGGGGTCAGGACGGTGGAGAGCAGCACGAACAGCACGGAGATGCCATCGACGCCCATTTTGTAGCCGACCTTGTATTCCGGCAGCCACGGCACGTTTTCGACGAACTGGAATCCGGCACTGGTGCGATCGAATTTGACCCAGATGACCAGCGACACGATCAGCACGATCAGGGTGGTCCATAGCGCGGTCCAACGGGCGTTGGATGCGACGGTTTTCTCGTCCCCGCGGATCGACAGAATGATCGCCGCGCCGACCATCGGCAGCCAGGTGATCAACGAGAGGAGCGGAAAGCCCATGATATTGCCTGCTGCGTTCATCTCGGTCACCGGTAGATCACGTAATAGCCGATCAGGGCGACGACGCCGATCAGCATGGCGAAGGCATAGACCGCCACCGAACCCGACTGGATTTTGACCACCTGCCGGGAGGACCCGCTGGTCAGCCACGCCAGCCCGTTGGGCACCCCGTCGATGATCGTCGCGTCGCCGGTACGCCACAGTACCTTGGACAGGCAGATCAGCGGGCGGACGAAAATCGCGGCATACAGCTCGTCGAAATACCACTTGTTCAACAGGAAGCGGTACAGCCCACCGAAGCGTTCCGCGAGCCGGATCGGCGTCAGCGGGCTGAGCATATACATGTAGTATGCGAGCGCGATCCCGAGCAGACCGACGACCAGCGGTGCGGCTTCGACCCAGCCCGGGACGTGTTCGAGGTTTTCGACGATCTCGTTATGCGGGCCGTTGAAGATGGCGCCGTTCCAAAAGGTTTTCCACCCCTCGCCGATGAACCAGCCGTGCAGTGCCCAGCCGGCGAAGACCGCACCGATCGACAAAACGAACAACGGCACCAGCATCACGTAAGGGCTCTCATGCACGTGCTCCAGCACGTGATGGTCGGCGCGCGAGCGGCCGTGGAAGCACATGAACAGCAGGCGCCAGGAGTAGAAGGCGGTCAGGAAAGCCGCGGCGACAGTGCAGACGAAGGCATAGTTGCCGACCCCGCTATGCGCCAGCCAGGCAGCCGAGATGATCGCATCCTTGGAATACGAACCGGCCAGCGGCGGGATGCCGGCCAGCGCCAGATTGCCGATCCACATCACAAAGCAGGTGGCTGGGATCAGCTTCGCCAGACCACCCATTTTGCGCAGGTCCTGCTCATCCGACATCGCGTGGATCACCGAACCGGCGCCCAAGAAGAGCAGTGCCTTGAAGAAGGCGTGGGTGATCAGGTGGAAAACGCTGGCCTGATACGCGCCGACGCCGGCAGCGACGAACATGTAGCCGAGCTGGGAACAGGTGGAGTAGGCGATCACCCGTTTGATGTCGTTCTGGGTGCAGCCGACGGTCGCGGCGAACAGCGCGGTGGAGGCGCCAACGATGGTCACGAAACTCAACGCGTATGGCGCGAATTCCATCAGCGGCGACATGCGCGCCATCAGGAAGACACCAGCGGTCACCATCGTCGCGGCGTGGATCAGCGCGGAGACGGGGGTCGGGCCTTCCATCGCGTCGGGCAACCACACATGCAGGCCCAGCTGCGCCGATTTACCCATCGCGCCTATGAACAGCAGGAACCCGATGGTTTCGTTGGCCGAGAAGGTCCAGCCGCAAAGATGATAGGTATCGGCCGCGTGGGCCGCGACGGCGGGGAAGATGCCGGCGAATTCAATCGAGCCATATTTGAAGAAGATCAGCGCCAACCCGACCGCGAACGGCAAATCCGCCACCCGGTTCACGATAAACGCCTTCATCGCCGCCGCGCACGCACTCGGGCGATCGTACCAATAACCGATCAGCAGATAGGAGCAGAGGCCCACGCCTTCCCAGCCAAAGAACAGCTGGGCCAGATTGTCGGCGGTCACCAGCATCAGCATCGCGAAGGTGAAAAGCGACAGATAGGCGAAGAAGCGATAGCGCGGGTAGGAGTCGTGCCCCATGTAGCCGATGGAATAGACGTGGATCAGCATGGCGACGAAGGACACCATACCAACCATGGCGGCGGAGAGGGTGTCGTAGCGCAGCGACCATTCGACGTGGAACTTGCCGGCCTCCATCCAGGTGCCGAGGTCGATGACGCCGGGATGGGCATCGCCGACGGTCAGTTGCAGAAACGCCAGCGGTCCGCAGATCGCGGCGACGACCATGCCGCCGACCGATGCCGTCATGGCGGCCTTGTCCCCGATCGACCGGCCCAGCAGGCCGGCGACCATGGCACCCAGAAGCGGGGCGAAAACGGCGAGCGCGTAAATCATGTCAGCCCTTCATCAGGTTGACGTCTTCAACCTGGATCGATCCGCGATTACGGAAATAGACCACGACAATGGCGAGCCCGATGGCTGCCTCGGCCGCCGCGACCGTCAGCACCAGCATCGCCATGACCTGCCCGGACAGATCGCCCAACGCGGCTGAAAACGCGACGAGGTTCAGGTTAACGGCGAGCAGGATCAGTTCGATCGCCATCAGGATGACGATGACGTTCTTCCGGTTCAGGAAGATGCCGAAGATGCCGAGCACCAGGAGGATGGCGGATACGACGAGATAGTGGCCAAGACCGACGGTCATCATGCGGACAATCTCCTACCGTCATGGCTCGGCTTGTCCGGGCCAACTATAGCGGCACCGGTGCCGCTTCGGGTGGTCCGGACAAGCCGGGCCATGACGGGGGGGTTAGTGACCATGCCCGTGCTCCTCATGCCCATGCGCATCGGCCGTTTCCTCGACGATTTTCGGCCGATAGACTTCCGAACCGGTGCCGGTGCCGAGCGACATCGTCACCATCTCCAGCGTGTCGGCGACCTTGCGTTCGGTCTGCTGGCGGATGTTCTGATGGCGGGATGTCTTGCGGTCGCGCAGCGTCAGCACGATCGCGCCGATCATCGCGACCAGCAGCACCAGACCCGCGGCCTGAAACAGGAAGACGTATTTGGTGTAGAGCAGTTCGCCCAGGGCTTCGGTGTTCGACATTGTCGAGACGATGGGCGCAAAGCGCAGTTGCCCTGCCTGCGGCGCCAGTTTCCAGCCGCCGAGGACCGAAACCAGTTCCACGAACAGGACGACGCCGACCAGCGCACCCACGCCGAGGTAACGTTGAAATCCGCTGCGCAATTCGGCGAAATTCACGTCCAGCATCATCACGACGAAGAGGAACAGCACCGCGACGGCGCCGACATAGACGATGACCAGGGTCATCGCGAGGAACTCCGCCCCGGCGATCAGGAACAACGCGGCGGCGTTGAAGAAAGCCAGAATCAGGAACAACACCGAGTGAACGGGGTTGCGCGCGCTCACCACGGTCGCGGCGGAAGCCACCAGCACCGTGGCGAAGAGATAGAAGAGGATGTTGACGATCATCGGTAGGGCGCGTCCAGCTCAAGGCGGCGGGCAAGTTCCGGTTCCCACCGATCCCCGTTCGCGAGCAGTTTGTCTTTATTATAGAACAGCTCTTCGCGGGTTTCGGTCGCGAACTCGAAGTTCGGACCTTCGACGATGGCATCGACCGGGCAGGCTTCCTCGCACAGGCCGCAGTAGATGCACTTCGTCATGTCGATGTCGTAGCGCGTGGTCCGACGGGATCCATCGGCACGCGGTTCGGCCTCGATCGTGATGGCCTGCGCGGGGCAGATGGCCTCGCACAGTTTGCAGGCGATGCAGCGTTCCTCACCGTTGGGATAGCG
>CAIRCM010000038.1 GCA_903877125.1 uncultured Acetobacteraceae bacterium
GAAACCTTGACTCGTGGCCCGACCCATATCGTCATGCCGGCGAATGCCGGTATGACGCGGGTGGAAGGCCGATGCGTCAATGATTGGCGCGGTTGTTATAAGTCTTTGTTTGATCGCGTGATTCACGCCGCCGTGTGGTTCCACCTTTGGCGATCACGCTTTAGATGCACGATCAGTGTGCCGCGGCGACCAGGGCTTCCAGCGCGGCCCAGTCGCTTTCGTTGAAGCCGGCGACGCCGGGGCAGTCGGACGGGGTCTTTTGCGCGGCCTTCATCCGAGCGGCGACGCGCCCGATCTCGGCGCCGGTCGCCGCGAGCCTGCCGTTGGCGATCAGGCCACGGGCGACGTAGGGCGGTCTTGGTGCCTCGGCGTCCTCGGGCGGCGGGGCGCAGATCAGGTCCGCGAGCACCTTCGCCAAGGCCGTCGCGGACGGGGGGGCGGCGGGCCAGACATCGGACGGCGTCGCCTGTGGGGGCGGGTCGGCGGCGTCCAGGAGCGCCAGACGTTCCCGTTGTTCGTCCTGGAAGGGGTTGTTCGCCGCCGCTCGGCGCAAGGCCGTGGCGTCGATCGCGGGGCGTGTGGTGCGGTCGATCGCGGTGGCGTCGGTGGCGTGCAGGTGCGGCATGCCGGTCGTGCGCCAGAGCTGGGCCTGCTTGAGCGAAGCACCGGCGAGGCTGGCGCCCTGCAGCGCCGCCCCCTGAAGATGCGCGCCGTCCAGATTGGCGCCGTCCAGCATGGCTTTCGTGCCATAGCCCGCCATGGAGGCGATGGTGGCGCCGACCAGCGACGCGCCGCGCAAATCGGCGCCTTGGAGGTAGACGGCTTCGATGACCGCCCCATCCAGGCGCGCGCGCGCGAGATTGGCGCCGTCGAGATGGGTTGGCACACCGAAGCCGAACAGCGTGCCGCGCAGATCGGCGCCCGCGAAGTTGAGGCCTTGCAACGCGCCGTTCAGATCGGCGCCGGTGAGGATGGCGTCGCTGAAATCGGCGCCGTCGAGGGCACCGTTGCCGAAGGATGCACCGCTCAGAGAGGCCCCGTGAAACGACGCGCCGCGCAAGTCGGCCTGCACGAAATCGGCACCGTCGAGACGGGCGCCGGCGAAATCGGCCTGCCTCAGATCGGCCAGGAAGAATTTGGCGCCTTCCAGCTTTCTGCCGCGCAAGGATGGGCCGGGGGCGTCGGGGGCGCCGAAGGCTGGGGGCGCGAAGGACTGGCCCTGTAGATCGAGCGTGCTCGGGGGTCGCAGCACGGCGGGCCGTTGGATGGGCCCGAGTTGGGTATCCAGCCATTCGCCGGGGAATGTCGCGAGGCCGCAGCTGTAGATCGCGAGGGCGGCGGATGCGAGGCGGCGTATCGCGATGGCTCGCTTCGGCATGGGGCTCCTGATCCCCTGCCCCGCCAGTCCGAGGCCCAGCAGGAAGGTCAGGCGGTGGAACCAGGTGAGCGGTTCGGCGTGCAACGGCAGGAAAACGAGTTGCACCTGCAGCAGGATCAGCAGCGGCACGATGAGCAGGACGATCGCGCGAACGGGCGGTGCGACGGATGCGTCGCCGGCCTGGCCTCGGCGGAGGGCGGCTGTCGCGAGGGGAGCCAGCATGAGAAGGGGCGTCGCGATGGCCAGCAGCAGCGGCGGGACGGCAAGGCCGACCAGCGGCAGGGCGACAGGCGCATCGAGGAACAGTTGGCGGTGGGAGATGGCGGCCACCGCGACGGCGGCGTACAGTTCGACGAGCGGCAGACCGATCCACGCCAGCATCGGTCGCGTGTTTCCGGGTGGTTCGACGGCGTCCGGGGGCGGTTCCATCCGACATTCCTCCGTTACGTCGCGGGAGCGCCGCGGACGGCGGCCATTCCGTTCGGTTGGGACAGTGTTCCCGGCGGTTGTTCGGTGGTCAATGGCGGGCGCCGGCGCGATCGCATATGGGGCCGATACGACCGGGATATTTCCTTTCCGTTAGGGTGCCGCGGATGTTTGGTCGCGGGTTGATGTTTTTTCGGTAGAGTCGAGGAAGGGCGCGGTATTGCCAAGGCAACCCGTTTCCCTCCCCCGCTCATCAAACCGGACGTGCGGGTTTCCCGCATCCGGCTTTCCGACTGGCTTCATGTTAGGCTCACGACAGGACGCCTTCC
>CAIRCM010000039.1 GCA_903877125.1 uncultured Acetobacteraceae bacterium
CCCGCTCTGGCAGGATGTGAAACGCTTCCTCTACCGCCACGGCGGCCAGGAACTGCCGGCCATCAAACGCACCTACCGCCGCCTCGACGCCGCGAGGCGGGAGGTGATCGCCGGCATCGCACCCGGCTGGAAATTCTATTCGGGGATAGAACATATCCCCGAAACCACCGGCCCCCCGCACACGCAACCGGCCTGAGCCGATCCCAACGGGACCGCGATAGCGCGGCCCCGCCAGACCCGATTCCCGTCAGTCCGTGTATTCCATCTGCCGGCACGCCGGCGCCGTCCGCTCCCCGGGGAATGTCGCGATCACCTTCGGCTCCGGCCCCTCCGGTCCTTTTTCGATCCGCAGAATGAACCCGGACTGGATCAACTGATGATCGCAGGCCCGCATCGCCACGTGCCCCTTGATCCCATCGAACGAAACCTTCTCCAGCGCCGCCCGCAAGGGATCGATATCCGTCGTACCGGCTGCCTCGATCCCAAGCTGAAGCACCTGGCACGACTGGTATTGATCGCCTTCGTTGTTATCCGGCAAGGTCCCGTATTCCGCCTTCCACGTCGCCACGAACGTCTTGTTGGCTGGCGTATCGATCGCATACGAATACCGGGTCGACCCGATCAGCCCGATCGCCGCATCCCCCACCGCGTGCACCGTCGCCATGTCCACGACCTCAGTCATGATCTGCAACCGCTCGTTCAGCCGGTATTGCTTCGCCTGCGCCAGGAACCCGTTGAGATCGTCACCGGCCAGCGCGAAATACATCGCATCCGCCCCGGACTGCCGGATCTTCGTGATATACGGCGAAAAATCCTTCGTTCCGGTTGGCGAGAACACCGAACCCACGAACTCCTTCCCCGCCCGTTTGATCTCCGCCTCGAACACCGCCACGCTGTTGCGGCCCCACGCATAATCCATCCCCAACCCGAAGAATTTCTTGAACGGCGCCTCCCGCAAATACAAAGACACCGCCCGGGCACCCATGGGGCCCGAGATGTTGGGCCGGAAGAAATTCGGCACGAACGATTCGGCCGTTAAACGTCCATCCCCATTGTCGCCGGAAATGAAGATCGCCTTCCATTCCGCCAGCTTCGGCACCACCGCCAGCGCTTCCGACGACAGCGTCATCCCGAACAGCAGATGGCACCCGTCGCGTTCGACCGCTTCCTGCGCCTTGCGCACGCACGCCGCCGGATCGCCCCCGGTGTCGCTGATGAACAGCTTCACCGGCCGCCCCAAAATCCCGCCCTTGCCATTGACCTGTTTGGCCCAAAGCTCCGCCCCGCGCCGCATCTGTCCCCCCACCAGACCCAGGGGGCCGGTCAGCGCCAGCGGCATCCCGATATGGATCGGCTCGCCGCTTGCCCGCACCGGCCGAGCGAACAGTGGAACAGCAGCGGCCGACGTCAGCGCGGCACGTCTTGTGAGCATTTTCATGTTTGGTGAACTCCCGGAATGGAAGCATGTCACCCGCGCGGCTCGGACTCAACCTATTTTCAAACTCATACTCCGGCCCATCCACATAACGGAACTTCCCCAGCGCTGACCCGAACGATTTTCATGAACGTGTCCCTATTCGTTTCGTATTTCGATAACCGTGGCGGTATCGCACAGCCCCGCCAACCTGACGATGCCCGCCAGCGGGATCGCCACGCACCCGTCGGTGCCGGTCATCCCCGGCTCCGAAACATGCAGAAAGATCGCGCTGCCCCGGTTCGGAACCACCGGCGCGTCGTTGTACCCGATGACGATCACGACATCGTACAGATGATCCGCCCGCCACATGGCCTCATGATGCCGGCGCGAGGGCAACGACACCAACCCATTGTAGCCGGGATCCTCCGGATCGTCCGACCACCCGTCGTTGGGCCGCAGTGCCGCCACGGGCAACCCGCTCGCCACCGGCGCCATCCGGTCCGCCCGGTACAGCACCCGCCGCAGCGCGAACGCGCCAGCCGGAGTCGCGCCGTCCCCCTCGAGCTTGTCGCGCCGAACCCCGCCGCGCCCTACAACGCAGGCCAAACGCACATCCCCATAGGCCAACACCGGGTACGGCCGCGTCGAGACGACGATCCGCCGTACCGGCGCGAATGCCGCCGGCAGAAAGCCCGCCAGCGCCGCGCGCCGGGTCAGCATCGCTTGTGGCGATAGACCTTCCCCGTCGCCAAATCGACCGAGGACCACCCATCCCCATCCACCGTATACCGCACCCGGTGTCCCACCTGCGGCGTCGGGGTGTTGATGTCGCTCTCCACCGTTGTTTCGATCGTGTTGCCCACGACGCTGTCGATCCGCTCGACCGCCAGATTCGGACGGCCCGGCCCCCACCGCCACTCGAAGAAAATCCGCCCGTCATTGATGCTGACGATGCCGATTTTGGTCTGCGAGCAAGCCGCGCCATCGCCATATCGCCAGTTCCCCACCATCGCCGCCGCGATATCGGTGCTCCGCGACGGCTTGGTTGAAACCGGCGGCACAACCGGTATCGCCGCCGCCACGCTCGGCGTCGGCGTCGGTGCCGGTGCCGGCGCGGGGCCAGCGCCCGGCCCCGCCATATAATAGTCGCTGTCCAGCGGCGAAGACGAAACCCAAGGCTGCTGCACCCCCCCGGTCACCTTCTTCACATCCACCCCGACCCGATTGAACATCCGCAACACGTCCAACCCCGGCTGCCGCAAATTCTCCGCCAAGGCCTGCGTATAGGGACTGTTCTCCCCGTTCCCGTCCGCCGCCGTATTCCCCGGCTGCGTCGCGTAGGAGATCAACGTCCCCTCCGGCGCCCGCATCTGCGCCAGCCCCCCATCCGCACCCCGCAACCCGCGCCCGCCGAACGGGTTGTTCCGGCACGCATCCAGGATCATCAGATTGAGCTTGGTCCCCGCCCCCTCCATCTGCCGCAGCACCAGCTGCGCATCGACCATCTGGAAGTCCAGGTACTGTGGCCGCGTCGGATTGGCGTCCAGCGGCACCAGCCAGTTCCGCCCGTCGACCTGCAACCCATGTCCGGAGTAGTAGAACAGCGCGACATCCGCCCCCAGCACCAGTTGCCCGAAATCCCGCACCGCCGCATCGAACCCAGCTTTGTCGAGGTCGATCCGGGCACCTCCGCCGACAAGCTGAAACCCCAACCCCTGCAAAGTCCGGGCAATCAACGCCGCGTCATGCGCCGGGTTTGTCAGCCGAGGCACATTCCGGTACCCCCCGTTGCCGATCACCAGAGCCACACGCCGCCCCTCTGCAATGGCCAGATGGCAGCTCGCCAGAAGCAGCCCCAGAACCATCAACAACCGGACGACCACGACGCCTCCCCAGAGCCCGCCCTACGCCACCACCCGAAACCGCTGATCGTCATCGCTCGCCATCTGTTGGGCCAACGCGATCTCCCAGCTCAGATAAGCATTCATCGCGTCCTCCACGCTCCCAGGCATTTCCCGGGCCCGCAGTCGCATGTCCTCCGCCGCGCTGGCCATGTGAGTCGCCCCGGTTTGCAGCTTTCCCCCAGCCGCCACCCAGTTCTCCGTCCCACCCGCCAGCGCGAAAACCCGAGCCGGCGCCTTCCCCTGCCACTCCGCCGCCGCCAGCCGCGCCAACATCCCGTCGCCCGAGGTGAACACGATCGCCTCAGCTTCCGGCAACCGAACCAAATCCTCCGCCAACCGCGACCGAATGGCGAACCAGGCGCCGGGAATGTGCCCGTCGTAATAAGCCCGGCTCCAATCCAGATCGACCACAACCGCCGACCGCCCCGCGAGTTCGTTCACCGAAAGCGTGGGCGCTTTCGTCAACCCGAGCACCGGCGCGAAATACCGTCCCTCCTCCCCTGCCAGCGGCGCGACCGTCAAAGCCACGGCCTCCCACCCCATCTGGATCAGCCAATGTGCCGTCATGACCGCCCGCACGCCGTCATCGTCCACGCACACGATCCGCCCGCCCCAGATCGCGATATGCCGATCCGTCTCCTGCACCAGTTGCCCGCCCGGCACGTTCTTCATCCCCGGCACATGGCCCGCCGCATATTCCTCCGGCGACCGCACATCGAACACGAAGAGCGCTCTTCTTTCCGCTGCCGCCCGCCACACTGCCAGTGTCGCTTCGTCGATGCGCTTCACCCCGAACCGCTGAGCCACCCGATCCGCCGCCGCCCGAGCGGCCGCATGCCCCGCGGCCGAAACCGCCGGGGCCCGTTCCGTCGCCCCCTTCAGAACCGGCAGTCCGGCCAGATGCCAGCCCTGCGTCCCGTTCTGCATGGAAACGACCTTGTTCGGCACCCCCGCGTTGATCAGCGACTGCGCGCCAATGATGCTCCGCGTCCGCCCCCCGCAATTCACCACCACCAGGGTGTCCTTGGACGGCACCAGATCGTGGAACCGGTACACCAGTTCCGCACCCGGTACGCTGATCGCGGAGGGAATGCTGTTGTTGTGGAATTCCTCGTACGACCGGCTGTCGAACAGTACCATATCGGCGCCGGTCTGGATCAGCCGGTTCAATTCCGCCGCGTCGATCCACGGTGTGCCGGCCTCATGCTCGACCACCTCGGCAAACGCCTTCGACGGCACATGAACCCCGCTGTAGATCCGATAACCCGCCGCCTCCCAAGCCGCGATCCCGCCGCTCAGCACCGATACGTCGGCATACCCCAGCCCCGCCATCCGCGCCGCCGCCCGTTCGGCCAGCCCTTCGCCATCGTCGCACCAGACCACCCGCACCCCGCGCCGAGGCACCGCGTCCCCCACGATCGTCTCCACCCGCCCCAGCGGCACGCAGGCCGCCATTAGGATATGCCTAAGGTCGAACGGCACCTCTTCCCGCGCATCCAGCAGGGCGATTTCCCCGCCGTCATGCAGCCAGGATTTCAGAGTGACGGCGTCGATGGGCTTGACGGTCATGCTTTCTCTCCGATCCCCCGCACCAGCGGCGGAATGAACTGTGCCTCCGTGTCCCAGGGGAAGTGGATCCAGGTATCCTGGCCAACGTCGGATACATAGGTGTCGGCCGTATCCTGCCCGGCGGGCTTCACATACACGCAGGCGAAATGCGCCTTCGGCAGCAGCTCCCGCACCACCCGCGCCGTGGTGCCGGTGTCCGCGAGGTCGTCGATCACCAGAAATCCCTCGCCATCCCCCGCGACATCCGGCGACTTCACCACCACCGGCTGGCCCATCGTCTGATGCTCGTAGGTGACGACGCAGACCGAATCGATCAGCCGCAGATCCAGCTCGCGCGCCACGATGGCGGCGGGGATCAGCCCACCGCGGCTCACCGCGACGATGCCCTTGAACGGGCCCCGCTGCATCAGCTTCGCCGCCAGCGCTTTCGAATCCCGGTGCAACTGTTCCCAGCCAACGGTCATATGCTTTCGTGTCATAGTGCCTCTTTCAAAACAACTTGCCGCCGTCCGGCACCTTCAGATCCGGCCTGATCAGCACCACCGCCCCCGACGCGTCGGGCATCCCCAGCGTCAGAACCTCGCTCATGAACGGTCCGATCTGCCGGGGCGGAAAATTCACCACCGCGCAAACCTGCCGTCCAATGAGTTGGTCCGGATGGTAATGCACCGTCAACTGCGCCGAGGACTTCTTCACCCCGATCTCTCCCCCGAAATCGATCGTCAGCTTGATCGCCGGTTTACGGGCCTGGGGAAACGCCTCGGCGTCGATCACCGTCCCCACCCTGATATCCACCTTCTCGAAATCCGCATAAACAATCTGCTCGGCCATTCTTTCCTCCACTTTGCAAAACGGGCCTTGGGCGCGTAAGCGTGGGCGAAATTCCGCCGCTATCCCCGAGGACCCAGAATGCGCGACTTCCAGATGCCCGGCCGCAGCCCAGTCTATGCCATGAACGGCATGGCCGCCACCTCGATGCCCGCCGCCACGCTCGCCGCGATCGACGTCCTCCGCGCCGGCGGCAACGCCCTCGATGCCGCCGTCGCGGCCGTCTCCGTGCTCTGCGTGATCGAACCGCAATCGACCGGCATCGGCGGCGACTGCTTCTGCCTCTACGCCCCCAACGGCACCGGCAAGGTCTATGCCCTCAACGGCTCCGGCAAGGCCCCCGCCGCCGCCAACATCGACTGGTTCGAAAGCCACCAGATCCGCGGGATCGAGAATACCTCCGCCCACTCCGTCACCGTTCCCGGTGCGGTATCGGCCTGGGAGACCCTGCTGAAACGCTTCGGCTCAAAAGGCCTCGACGAACTCCTCCAACCCGCCATCCGCTACGCCGAGAACGGCTGGCCCGTCCATTCCAAGGTCTCCTGGGATTGGGCGAATGTGGAGGCCAAGCTGCGCAAGAACGGCACCCACCGCTTCCTGCCCAACGGCACCACGCCGAAGCCCGGCGACATCTTCCGCCAGCCCGAACTCGCCGAAACCCTGCGCGCCATCGGCAAGCACGGCGCCCGCGCCTTCTATGAAGGCCCCGTCGCCGCCGACATGGTCGCCACCCTGCGCGCCCGCGGCGGCCTGCATACCGAGGAAGACTTCCACAACGGCCTCCACGCCGCCGAATTCGTCGATCCCATCTCGATCGGCTGGAAAGGGCACGAGGTTTATCAGTGCCCGCCCAACGGCTCCGGCATGATCGTGCTGATGATCCTCGGCATGCTCGACGGCCTGCCCCCGAACGATGGTCCCTCCGGCCTGATCCGCGCCCATCGCCATATCGAGGCCGCACGTCTCGCCTACCGCGACCGCGACGCCTTCCTCGCCGACCCCTCCCAGGTCGACGTGCCCGTGAAGAAGCTGCTCAGCCCGGAATACCTCGCGTCCATGCGGGCGCTGATCTCCGACACCCAGGCGATGAAGGACCTCCCCGCCGCCGGCGAAGCGATCCTGCCAAGGCACCGCGACACGGTCTACCTCTGCGTCGTCGACAAGGACGGCAACGCGTGCAGCTTCATCAACTCGCTCTTCCAGTCCTTCGGCAGCGGTATCCTCGCGGAGCAGTCCGGCGTGATGCTGCAAAACCGCGGCTTCGGCTTCCGCGTCCAGCGCGGCCATCCCAACTGCATCGCGCCGAACAAGCGCCCGATGCACACGATCATCCCGGGCATGGTGATGAAGGACGGCCAGGCCGTGATGCCCTACGGCGTCATGGGCGGGCACTTCCAGCCGATGGGCCAGACCTGGTTCCTGCATAATTTCCTCGAACACGGCCTCGACATCCAGGAAAGCCTCGATCTCCCCCGCCTGTTCCCCTACGGCGGCAAGATCGAGGTCGAGCGCGGCATCTCCGCCGCCGTCTGCGAGGGCCTCACCCGCATGGGCCACCAGCTCGTCGAAGCCGACCGCCCGCACGGCGGCGGCCAGGCCATCTGGATCGACCGCGCCCGCGGCTGCCTCGTCGCCGGCTCCGAACCCCGCAAGGATGGCTTGGCGCTGGGTTACTGAGGCGCCGGCGCGTCCCCCCATGTCGTGGCCGGGTCTGGCTCCGACAACCGGATCGTCGCGCCGTGGGCAGGTGACCGAAAAAATTTGACGCGCGGAAATATTTCCTTGATAACCGCCTCGGAGCCACCAAGTCAGGCGCGCCGCGCGGATCGGCATTCATCCCCGGTGAACTTTCCATCCTTTCCCGCAAGCCCCTAAGCTCCGCCCAAACCCAGACCGGACCTTCCGCGTATGACCGAACCCTGCGACCTCACCGCCGTCGAAGCCCGACGCCTGATCGGTATCAAACGACTCGCCCCCAGCGAACTGCTGGAAAGCTGCATCGCCCGCATCGAAGCCGTTGACCACGCCGTCAACGCCATGGTCGCCCGAGACTTCGACCGCGCCCGAACCGCCGCCCGTCAGGCCGACGACGCGATCGCCCAGGGCAAGCACCTCCCGCCCCTCCACGGCCTGCCGATCGGCATCAAGGACCTCGAGGAAACCCAGGGCCTGGTCACCACCTTCGGCAGCCCGATCTTCCGCGACCACATCCCCACCGAAGACGAGGGCATCGTCGCCCGCGCCAAACAAGCCGGCGCCATCGTCGTCGGCAAAACCAACACGCCGGAGTTCGGCGCCGGCGCCAATACCCGCAACGCCGTCTACGGGGCGACCGGCAATCCCTTCGATCCCACGAAATCCGCTGCCGGCTCCTCCGGCGGCTCCGCCGTCGCCTTGGCCACGGGCATGGTGCCGATTTGCACCGGATCGGATATGGGCGGATCCCTGCGCAATCCCGCCGCCTTCTGCGGCATCGTCGGCTTCCGCCCCACCCCCGGCCTCGTTCCCAGCGAAAAGCGCGGCATCGGCTGGAACCCGCTCCCCGTGCTCGGCCCAATGGCCCGCACCGTTGCGGACACCGCCTTGCTGCTGCAATCCATCGCCGGCAGCGACTCCCGCGACCCTCTGGCCGGCCCCGTGATGGGCGGGTTCTTTCCCCCGCATCAGGTGGATCTGTCCAACCTGCGCGCCGCCTTCACCCCCGATTTCGGGTTTGCCCCCACCGAACGCATCGTCGCCGCCGCCTTCGCGGACAAGACCGCGTCGGTTCGCCAGGCCTTCGCCCAGGCCGAAGACGCATCCCCCGATTGCCGCGGCACCGATGAGGTGTTCGAGATCTTGCGCGCCCTGAACTTCCTCTCCGCACATTTGGAAAAAACCCGCACCCGCCCCGCCGATGTCGGACCCAACGTGCGAGCAAATGTCGAGGAAGGTCTCCGCTACTCCGCTGCCGATGCGGCTCGGGCGATGACCGAACAGACGTCGATCTACCGCCGCTGGCAAACATTCTTCCAACGCTACGATGTGATCATCACCCCCGCGATCACCATCAGCCCCCGCTCCTGGCGCGAACTGTATCCGGCCGAGATCGACGGCAAACCGACCCGTACTTACTTCCATTGGCTGGCGATGGCCTACGCGGTCACCGTGGTGGGCCATCCCGCGATTTCCCTGCCGGTCGGTGTCGATGCCAACGGCATGCCGTTTGGCTTGCAGATCGTCGGCCCCAGGGGCGGCGACGCGCTGGTCCTGTCCGTCGCCGCCGCGCTGGAGGCGATGCTGGCCACCGACCGCCGCACCGCGCGCCCTATTCCGGATGTACAACGCCTGAAAGCGGCTCCCGCGATCCGTACCATGGATGGCTTTATCGGTTTCGACTGATCGCGAAACCGGTGCGGCCTTACCGCCGCCGCGCCCTCGCAACGCCAAGCAACCCGAGCGCCACGACCAGAACGGCCGCCGGCGCCGGCTCGGGGACGACAGATTCGATCCAGGCCTGGTCCGCGAAGATGGACGTGTCGCCGCCATACTGGCCGTAGGAACTGTTGGCGATACAGCCGGTGGTGGCGCAGGCGATGAAATCATGGACGCCGACGAGTTCCCAGGTGCCACCGACATCGAGCAACGATCCACCCCCGGAATCGCCGGGCGCGACCGTCACGTCCGGTGTCCCGCCGCCGAACGTCTCTGTATACTGGTAAGCATAGGCCGAGGGGACGTCGCTATACACCCCGATATAGGTGTTCGTGCCGTAATAGAGCGTCCCGAACGTCCCGCTGGTATAGCCGTTGCCGCCCACGCCGGTATTGCCATATCCCGTCAACGTCACGACCTGCCCCACCGCACTGGACGCGGTGTCCAGCACGTAGCCGGCGAACGCCGTCACCGGCGTCGCGAGCTTGAGCAACGCCAGATCGCCGCCGTTGGTCAGCGACCCATTCCAGGTGGGATGACCACGTAGTTGCTGGTCGTCACCGTCAGTCCGGTATTGGCGAAATTCACGCTGATGCTGCGCGCGGACAGGGTGTTCGTTCCGCCAGTGACGCAATGCGCCGCTGTCAGCACATACTGTCCGCCGGCGAGCAGGCTGCCGCTGCAACCCGCCTGGCTCCCGTCGCTCAACCCGATGGTCAGTTTCGCTTCGGCGTCCAGGAAGGCCTGCCCCGCCCCAAGCCCGGCGGTCTGGTCGGCAACAGTCTGGAACACGATCGCGTACGCCGGATCGATGCCGTACGCGGCGAACAGCGCGAATGCCGCCACGATCGCCCGCCCGCACTGTGTGAGACGCCGGAGCTTCAACCCAAAAATCCTAAAAAAAACACACCTTCTGTATCGTTCATACACCGGCCGGGGTGCGACGATCAAACAGTCGATTGGCCCCGCCGTTGCAAAAAGCGCGGGCAGCGACGATCCTGGTTCCCAAGGTTACCAGGGGGAAGCCCATATGCGGTTGCATGTCATCTTCTGCGCGCTTGTCCTCGCCTGTGCCGCGCCGGCGCTGGCGCAGGAGGTTGCGCCCGGGAACAAGATCGATCCCGCCACGTGGCCCGGCTATCAGACCGGCGATTACGTCATCAAGGATTACAAATTCGTCAGCGGCGAGACCCTGCCCGAACTCAAGTTGCACTACCGCACGATCGGCACGCCACGGAAAAACGCCAAGGGCGAGATCGTCAACGCGATCCTGCTGCTGCAAGGCAATACCGGCACCGGCGACAACTGGTTCCGTCCGACCCTGGCCAACGAGCTGTTCAAGCCCGGCCAGCCACTCGACGCCGCGAAGTATTACATCGTCATGCCCGATGCGCTGGGCCGGGGCGGATCGTCGAAACCGTCCGATGGGCTGAAGGGCAATTTCCCCCACTACCGCTACCATGACATGGTCGACGTCACCCACCGGCTGGTGACCGAGGGGCTGAAGGTCACGCATTTGCGGCTTGTGATCGGCAGTTCGCTGGGTTGCATGCAGCAGTTCCTGTGGGCGGAATGGTATCCCGACCTGATGGACGGGACCGTTGGCATGTCGTGCCAGCCCATCGAGATCAGCGGGCGCAACTACATGCTGCGCCACGGCCTCGCCGAGGCCATTCGCCACGACCCCGCCTGGAACAACGGCAACTACGAAACCAGCCCGACGCTCTATAAATACACCGCCGCCGGCAACGATCTGACCGACAGCCCGGTCCGCATCCAGGAGCAAGCGCCGACCGCCGCCGCGGCCAAGGCCCTGTACGACCAGCGACTCGCCGCGATGCTGAAAGCGGGCGACGCCAACAACACGCTGTATGAAACCGAATCGATCTACGACTACAGCCCTGAAGCCGACCTGCCCAAGATCAAGGCGCATGTGCTGCTGATCAACAACGAAGAGGATTTCGCCGACCCGCCCACGCTGCGCACCGTCGAACGGGCGTTCAGGAAGATCGCCCACGGTACCTATGTCCTGACCCCCTACGGCAAGGACACTCATGGCCATTTCTCGCACTACTACGCGTCGCTGTGGAAACAGTATCTGGTGAAATTCATGGCCGGCCTGCCGCCGGTGAAATGAGGAAACGATGACCGATCTGCCCAAACGAATAACCATCCACGAGGAAGGCCCGCGCGAAGGCTTCCAGATCGAAGCCGGACCGATCGCCACCGCCGACAAGGTCCGCTTCTGCGAAGCGCTCGCCGAAACCGGCCTGCATGAGGTCCAGTGCGTCTCCTTCGTCGATGCCCGCCGCGTCCCCGGCATGGCCGACGCGATGGAGGTCGCCGCCGCGATCCGTCAGCGCCCCGGCGTGCACTACACCGGCATCGCGCTCAACCTGCGCGGCTACAAACGGGCAGTGGAAACCCCGCTGCACATCACCGGCGGTTTGCAAATGAGCGCGTCCAACACGTTCTCCATGCAGAACACCAACAAGAACAACGAACAGACCTTGCACGAGCAACGCCGGCAGATGGCCTTCTTCCGGGAGAAAAACATCCCGGTGGACTCCGCCATCGTCATGACCGCCTTCGGCTGCAACTACGAAGGGGCGATCGCACCGGAAACCGTGCGGGACTGCGTCGGCTCGTTGCTCGCAATCGCCGACGAATTCGGGGTGACGCTCGAGCGCGTTCGGCTGGCCGATACCGTCGGCTGGGGTTCCCCGTTGCAGGTCCAACGCGTCGTCGGCACCGTCCGCGACAAATGGCCCGATCTGCATCTGTCGCTGCACCTGCACGACACCCGCGGCACCGGCCTCGCCAACGCCCTGATGGCCCTGCAGATGGGTATCGACGATTTCGACAGTTCCTGCGCCGGTCTCGGCGGTTGCCCCTTCGCTGGTCACAAGGGCGCGGCGGGCAATATCTGTACGGAGGATCTCGTGTTCATGGCACATGAAATGGGCATCGAAACAGGCATCGACCTCGACGCGCTGATTGAATGCGCCCGCCTCGCCGAAACCATCGTCGGCCACCAACTGCCCGGCAAGATCATGCACGGTGGCAGCCTGTCGAGGTACCGGGCATGACCGAGGTCATCGTCGAAAAGCGCGACGCGGTCCAATGGATCGCGATCAACCGCGAGGAACGCCGCAATGCGATGAACGCCGCGGTGATCGCCGGTATCGCCGCCGGTTTCACCGCCGCCACCAACGACCCCGATATCCGAGCGGTCGTGCTGACCGGTGTTGGTAATAAGGCTTTCTGTGCCGGCGCCGATCTGTCGGCCGGATCGGGATCGTTCAAATACGATTATTCCAAGGTCGGCCTCGATTTCGTGCAACTGATGAAACAGGCCCGTGACCTGACCCTGCCGCTCATCGCCCGCGTCAACGGTCACGCCATGGCCGGCGGCATGGGCATGCTCGGCATGTGCGACATGGCGATCGCCACCGATACCGCGCTGTTCGGCATGCCGGAGGTGAAAATCGGCATTTTCCCGATGCAGATCATGCCCGTGCTCCAACGGCTGATCCCGCCTCGCAAGCTCTACGAAATGGCACTCACCGGCGAACCCGTTTCCGCCGCCGAGGCACTGGAAATCGGCCTGTTGAACTACGTTGTCCCGGCCGCCGAACTCGATGCCAAGGTCGACTGGCTGCTCGCCCGGCTGCTCGACAAGTCGCCCACCGCAATTCGGCGCGGCAAATACGCGATGCGCACCACGGAACAACTGACCTTCGACCAGGCCGGCGTGTTCATGGAGGGGCAGATCGGCACCCTCGCGCTGACCGAGGACGCGGCCGAGGGACGGCAGGCCTTCATCGAGAAGCGCAAGCCCGTCTGGACCGGCCGATGACCGACAGCCCCTATCTGTTCCGCGCGGCCGACCATCCGCTGGTCGCCGCGAACGATCGTCTGAAGGTGCGGGAGGCACAGTCGCCCTTCGGCATCGCGCTGCGATACCAGGAACGCGCGCCCGACCCGTCGCCCCCGGCCGAACCGCATTGGTGCGAAACCGGCCATTCGATCTTCATCCTCTCGGGCCGGATCGAGTACCGCTTCGACGACCACACCGTCGAGGCTGGGCCCGGCGACATGCTTCACATTCCCGCCGGCCGTGCCCACCGGCACATCCCCCGCGTCATCGGTTCGGAAACCGTGCGCTACGTTCTGACCGAGTTCGAATAAAGCGTGCGGCGTTAACGTTTCCTTAACCAACTCCAGGCAATATGGGGACAGGAGACCCCCCATGCTGACCCCCGCGATGCGAAACTGGTTCGGGCGCTCATCCCGTTCCACCGTCACGATGCTGCTGGAACCGACGCTGGACCTCAAGCGGGAGACCGCGCCCGAACCGGAACTGCCACAGCCGGCGAAGCTGCCGGATACGCTCTGGAACAAGGACCGGTTGGCTGTGACCGATCAGCTTTGGGGATCTGGCTATATCATCCCCGGTGGCGAGATCGAGCTTCTGCGCCTCGCCAAACCCTTGGGCCTGTCAGCGGCGGCGAGCCTGCTGCTGCTGGGCGTCGGCGCGGGCGGGGCGGCGTGCAGCCTGGTCACCGCGCTGGGTGTCTGGGTCAACGGGTTTGACGCCGATCCCGATCTGGTGGCAGCGGCGTCCGACCATGTGATCCGAACCAACATGGGCAAGCGTGCTCGGATCGACCGCTGGAACCCCGCCGATCCCAGCTTCGCGCGGCACTATTACCATCATGCGCTGGCGCTGGAGCCGATCCTCGGCCAACTGCCGGAAACGGTGCTGAGCGCGATTTCGGGCGCCCTGAAACCGGGCGGTCAGCTCATGATGACCGAGCTGGTGGCGGATGTGGCACTGCACCCGGACGACCCGCTGGTCGCGCAATGGGCGAGGCTGGAACGGCGGGACCCGAGGGCGCTGCCGACGGAGATCGCGATCACCCGCGTCATGGGCCGGCAAGGCTATGATGTCCGTATCGTCGAGGACCTGTCGCAGCGGTTCATGCACCAGGGGATCATGGGCTGGCGCCGTCTGGTGCGCGCGCTGCAGGAAGGCAAACCATCGCGCCACCAGGCGAAACTGATCGTGCGGGAGGCCGAGGTCTGGCTGGTTCGTCTGCGTCTGTTCCGGGAGGGGCGGCTGCGGCTGGTGCGATGGCACGCGATCGGGAACGGGCTGGGGTGACGCTCAGGCCTTCCGTGCTCGCGCCGCCAACGCAGCCTCCCGCGCGGCCGTCGCCAATTCGTCGGCCCGCTCGTTCAGTGCGATTCCGACATGCGAGCGGACCCATTTCCATTCGATCTCGTGGGGTTTTGCCGCGTCCAGAATCCGCCGCCAGAGATCCATGTTCTTGACCGGATCGCCGGACGCGCTGCGCCAGTTCTTCCGCACCCAGCCGGTCATCCAGCGGGTGATGCCGTTCTTGAGGTATTCGCTGTCGGTGTGCAGCCGCACCTTGCAGGGACGCTTGAGGGTTTCCAGCGCCTCGGCCGCCGCCGTCAGTTCCATGCGGTTGTTGGTCGTCTCCAGCTCGGCGCCCGACAGCTCCTTCCGCACATCCTTGAAGCACAGGATCGCGCCCCACCCGCCAGCGCCCGGATTGGGCTTGCAGCCGCCGTCGGTCCAGATTTCGACCACGTTGTCGTCGGTCATGATTCGATTTCGATCCCCAGGGCGTCGTTGAATTTGTTGAAGAAGCCGCACAGCGTCAGGCGCAGGGTCAGCTCCACGATCTGGGCTTCGGTGAAATGCTCGCGCAGCCGATCGAACATCGCGTCGCGCAGCCGGTGCGGATCGGTCCAGGTGGCGATGGTGTATTCCACCACCAGTTTATCGACCTCGGTCAGTTCGGGGTGGTTTCGGTATTCCATGACCGCGTCGATGCCGTCGGGGGAGATGCCCTCGACCGCGAGGAACGGCTTGTGATGCGCGACGCAGTAGTCGCACTCGTTCAGCCGGGATACCACGACGATGGCCAGTTCCAGATACCGCTTTGGCAGCGTCGCGGCATCCCGCAGTTCCATCAACATGGACATGAGGTGGCGCAACGCCGCGGGCACGTGTGCGAACACCGCGGCTTGGTTGGCAAAGGGGCCATAGGAACCGGCGAAGCGGTCATAGATGGCGGCGAGGTCGGCGGGGAGTTCCGACGACGGAATGGAGCGGACGCGAGCCATGCAGGTCCTTAAGGTGCCAAGCCGATGAGCACGAGCGGAACGGCGGGGACACCGCGTCCCTCGCGGATCAGATTATAAAGCTCGGCCTCGTAATAGGCGACGCCGGAAGACATCTGAGCCTGGAGCTCTTTCATCGGCAGAATCTCGATCCCAACATCGATGACGTCACCGACGTAAAATGCCATGTGCTTGACGAAGAGATCGTAGGCTACGAAGGCATACTTGCCAAATTGCACTTCGACGGCGGCGCGTTCTTTGACGAAATCGGTTTGGTTGTGGGACTGGATCGGCGCCAATCCGGCGGCCTCGATCTCGGTCTTTTGCGCGGCGGCTGGCATGTGCATGGTCTTGCGGATCAGCCTTGCGTCCGACGTCACCCAGTAGCCGGTTCGCCGTTCGTTCCAGTCATGGGCCCGAAAGCCGGCCTTCATCGCCTCGTTCAAGGCGATGGGGGAATATAGAACCTTCCCCTGGGTTCTGATTTCTCTTGATACCTTGGTCCGGCAGGCCTCGGCGTCCACTTCGGCGATCACTGTCTCGATCTCGGACCATAGTGCGGCCTTGTGAACCTTCAAATACTCCCAACCGTTGAGATGAGAGTATTGCGCGGCGATTCTCACCGGTGGCCGCCGTACGGCTTACCTGGATCGTAGACAGGGCGGTCCATTGGCCTTGTTTGGAGCGCACCGGCTTGCAACTGCCGGACCCGATCCCACGCGATATCGACATAGTTCTGCACAACATCGCAACCATAGCCTTTGCGCGCATGTTTCAGAGCGGCCACGACGCTGGATCCCACGCCCATGTAGGGGTCGAAGACCGAATCTCCCGGTTCGGTCAGCGACAGTACCAGCCGTTCTACCAACTCGACCGGGAACTGACAGGGATGATCGGTCTTTTCGATGTGGTTGGATTTGACGTTCGGAAAAATCCAAACGTCGCCCGGATTTTTACCTAATGGATTGCACGATAGTTGCCCTGCTTTCGGCCCTTTGAAATATTTTTTTTCCGGATATTTGGATGGCACCCGGATGGGGTCCAGATTGAACGTGTAGTCGTCGCTTTTTGTCAGCCACAGAATGGTCTCATAGCGTCCGGACAAACGTTTGCTGCAATGCAGCCCATGTTCGAAATGCCACACGATACGGTTGCGTAGTTTCAGGCCAAGTTCCCGGAACACTGGATACAGCACCATGTCCAACGGGAATATCTCGCCCTTTTGCACGTGGTTGCCCACTTGCCAGCACAACGATCCCGTCGGCGACATGACCCGTACGCATTCAGCGATCACGTCGGCCTGCGCTTTGACGTAGGCGGCCAAGGGAGAACGGGCCTCATAGGCCTTGCCAATGTTGTAGGGCGGGGAGGTAACGATCAGTTTCATGCTGTCCGACGCCATATCCCGCATGAAGGTCAGGTTATCCTGGCAGGACATGACGACATGATCGTCGACCGTCGCGACGGATTCCGGCCTCGGAAACGCCAGATCTGCTTGTGCGTCGCCCGAACGGCGCCGCGAAATCGAAGCACGGCGAGAGGGGTGCGGTTGGGACTGAGCGAGGGCGTGAGACACGCGAAATCCTTGCAATGCTACCGTATGTTAACGCGACGCGGATGAAAATCTATCTTTGTTCTCATCCGATTGCCAGCCCCGACGCCGGATTCGCCGACAACTCAAATACCATAAGCCCGTTCGTCCCGGGCACTCAGATGGAACCGCAGCCGGCGCAGGTACTCGACCGGGTCCTTCCGGGTCACCAGCGCGCCGTCCGGCGTGTTAAGCCAGTCGAACAGCCGCGTCAGCAGAAACCGGATTGCCGCCCCCTGGCACAGCACCGGCAGCGCGGCCTTTTCGGCGGCGTTCAGTGGCCGGATCGCCTGGTAGCCGGTCAGCAATGCCCTGGCCTTGGTGACGTTGAAGGAGAAGTCCTGCTCAAAACACCAAGCGTTCAGGCAAACGGCGACATCGTAGGCCAGGATGTCGGTCGCGGCGAAGTAGAAGTCGATCACGCCCGATAGATTATCATTCAGGAAGAACACATTGTCGGGGAACATGTCGGCATGGATGTGCCCGACCGGCAGCCCCACCGGCCAGGCCGACAGGATGCCCGACAACGCCTGATCCAGCATCGCCGCGAGACCCGGCTGCACCTCGTCCGCCCGATCCCGCGACCGATCGAGCAGCGGCGACCAGCCATGCGGGCCCAGCGCATTCCGCCGAGTCGGCGCATAATCCGAGCCCGCCAGATGCAGCGACGCCAAGGCCGCGCCGACCGGCCCACAATGTTCGACCCGCACACGCCGCGGCCACACACCCGGCAGGAAGGTGGTGATCGCCGCGTGCCGCCCGGCCAGATGCCTCAGCGCCATGCCATCGCAGCCGCGCACCGGTTGCGGGCAGACGAAATCGCGCCCTGCGAGATGCTCCATCAGGCCGAGGAACCAGGGCAGTTCCGCCGGGTCCACACGCTTCTCATACAGGGTCAGGATGAAGTCGCCGGACGTCGTGCGCAGCGAGTAGTTGGAGTTCTCAACCCCCTCGGCGATGCCGCGGAACGCTACAGCCGACCCGATGTCGTAGTCCGCGAGGAAGGCGGCCAGGGCGTCGTCGGTGACTTCGGTATAGACCGCCACTTGCCGTCAGTGCGTCCAGTTTTCGACGCGAGCAAAATGGAAATTGTCGGCGTAGGCCTTCGGCTTGATGCGACGGGCCTGCGGCAGTTCGACGTCGTAGGCGATGGCGTTCTTCTGGGCGTAGGCCTCGGCCTCCGCCTGGCTGGCGAAGGTCAGCTTGACCTGAGTCTGCGTGTCCGCGCCGCCGATCCAGCCCATCAGCCCGTCCGCCCGCTTGGCCGTCGTCGACACGAATTCCAGCACCCATTCGTGCGTCTTGGCGCGGCCGGACTGCATGGCGTTCTTGGGCGGCAGGTAGATGCGGGCGCGCATGGCAAACTCCGAAAGAAGATGGTCGGGGCGGCGGGACTCGAACCCACGACCTCCTGTACCCAAAACAGGCGCGCTACCAGGCTGCGCCACGCCCCGACCGGACGTGGGCGGAACCTATGAGTCGCGGCCGCGCCGTGCAAGGGCGGATCGTGGATTCCGCTATTTCGGTGTACCGAATAGCCGAAATTGCACCGTATCCCCGACCCGGATGTTCAGCTTCGCCGTCACGCCACCCGCCAGTTCCAGGGTCGCGAGCACCGGGCCGCGGCTGTCTACCGTCGCGAGGCTCTTCGGCACCGTGTTCTCGGCGATCGCTCGGATCGTGCCGTCGGCGTTGATGAACACCATGTCCAGGGGCACCAGTGTGTTCTTCATCCACATCTGGGAAACCTGCGGGCCGCTCCAGACGAACAGCATACCGCTGTCCTCCGGCACAACGGTCCGGAACATCTCGCCCACTTCCTGCTGTTCGGGCGTCAGCGCCATCTCGACGTTGAACGTGTGCGATTGCCCGTCCTTGCCGACGATCACCAGCTTCTCGATCGGCAGCGGCGGTTGCGGCTGAGTCGGCTCGGGCCGCTGCGCCCAGGCGTAGGCGAGGGGGACGAGTCCGGCCACGAACAACAAAGAACGACGTCGCACAGTGCGATCTCCGCGAAAAGTTGAGGCGTGCCTATCACGCCGCGCGGTCTCCGCCCAGTGTCCGCGAGATTGGCCCTTGTTATTGCCCGAGGCGCTGAGCGAGCGCGGCCAATCGGTGACGGGCCCGCCCGAGGCTGTCCGACCGTTCGCTGGCCCGTTCGGGATCCCATTCGGTGCGAATGTAGTGGGCCAGTTGCTCGTTGTAGCCAAACCCTCGCCGAAGTCGCGAAGGATCGTCGTCGCGCAGCATCTCACCGCGGATGCGGCTCGGCGCATGTCGGGCGAGTTGCAGCAGCAGCGCCTTCGGGTCAGTCAGCGAATCGGGATTGTCCGGGAGATGCTTCGCTGCCCGTTCCCCCAGAAAGCGACGCATGCCAGGGTGATCGGCAAGCAACCAAGCCTCGATCTCCCGCACCGCGATCCGGAACACAAACCGCGATGGAATGCGCTTGCCCCTCAACCAATCTGCCTTCAAGCGCGGGGCGCAATCCGATTTGTCGAGGTCGATCAACATCAGGACCGGACGTTTTTCAGCCAAAGTTAAAAAGGCATCCAGCTTCGATTTCAGTTGTCCGAACCCGTTGCCCTGAAACCGACCGGACGGCGCGAGAGAAAAGCTACCCGGCCACTCCCCAATTAACCGGACAGCGACCTCCTCCGAAGGCAAATCCTCGGTCGCGAGACGGATCGCTGTCGTCATGCAGCCTCAAGGCCGCCGACTTCCATGCGAATTTTGCGCATCACCGCATCGGCGGCCGAAAGTCCGGCTTCCATTTCTTCGGTCTCATCTTCGTTCGGCAAACGAACGGTCGAACCTTCTTTTCCGGCACTCAAGATAAGGATGTCTTTCGGCCCAAATGCTTTATTGGCCAGCAACGCGGCGCTATGGGTGCTCAACAGGATTTGCCGCCGGCGTTTGCTGTCCCGCCGGATCGAGGTAATCATACGGGGAATTTGGGCGACGATTTTTTCGTTCAGCGACAACTCCGGCTCCTCCAGGAGCAGCATGGAGCCGGTTTCCGACAGCGACCAGAGCAGACCGATCAGCCGCAATGTCCCATCCGAAAACTGCTCCTCCCGCTGCCATCCCGCATGTGGTCGATGATGTAGGTATCGTGCCTCCAAATGCGGGCGGCCACTGATTTCGTCCCGCACGAATTTTAGGTCCCTGACGCTTGGAATAGCACTCTGGAGGGCTTTATTGATCCGGTCGAGTCGCGTCTTGCGAACCCGTTCCGGCACCCGGGCGATCGTCTCCAGCAGGCCTTGCCCGAAT
Organism: uncultured Acetobacteraceae bacterium; assembly: GCA_903877125.1. GTDB lineage: Bacteria > Pseudomonadota > Alphaproteobacteria > Acetobacterales > Acetobacteraceae > Rhodopila. The sequence continues at coordinate 20,156 of CAIRCM010000039.1, forward strand.
GGGTCGTTGTCCAGGCGCTGCCCGCCGATCTGGTCGCCAAATTTCAGTAATTGCGGTACCACATGGAGATACACCGTATCAGCGAAAAAATTGAGGATGTCGCGGAAGGGCTGGTTCGCCTGGACCTGCTGAAGGTGGGTTTGAAGTCTTCGCTCGGTATCCGCTGCATCCTCGGCGTTTGGCCGATTCAGGACCAGTTCGCCTTTCCGCCATGCCTTCTCTTCCTTGACGACCGTACGTTGGGCACCCTTACCCTCGGCGGCAAACGCCAAAAGGTACCGCCAGTCTGGTACTTCGTCCGTCGGCGATTCCGTGAGCTCAACCTCAATGCCAACATGCGAAACTTTTCGGGCATGAAGGCAGCGTAGTTTTTGAAAACCCTGCCGGTCCTTGATCGCCGCCTGCAACCCGCCGCCGTCCGGTTTGCAGACGTCCCGAAGGAACCGGAAAACGTCCAACAAATTCGATTTCCCAGCCGCGTTCGCGCCGACCAGGCACGTGACCTCCTGCAACGGAATGTCCACCTCGCGGAAGTTCCGCCAGTTCGTAAGTTTCAGTCGGCGGACATACATGTGCGTCCCTATCCTCGTTGCGCCATCGCCTGCGGGATGATCGTCGTCACGATCGAAGCATCCAGTGCCTCATAGTCGTGATACCCGATCGTCGCATACAGCTCCGCGCGCGTCTGCATCCGGTCCACCATGTTGTGCGTCCCGCCGTCACGCTTCAGCGCCTTGTACAGCTCGGCCGAGGCCTTGTTGGCCACGCGTAGGCTGCTGACCGGCCAGATCACCATCTTGTAGCCCATCGCTTCGAACTCGGACGCGGTGAAGAACGGGGTGCGCCCGAACTCCGTCATGTTCGCCAGCAGCGGCACGCCGGGCAGGCGGGCGGCGACCTCCTTGAACATCTCGGCGGTGGTCAACGCCTCCGGGAAAATCGCATCCGCCCCGGCTTCCAGAAAAAGTTTGGCGCGGCCGACGGAACCGTCTATCCCTTCCGAGGCTGCGGCATCGGTGCGCGCAACGATGAACAGATGCCGCCGAGCCTTCCGGGCCGCGGCGATCTTGGCCGCCATGTCATGCGGATCGGCGAGTTTCTTGTCGTTCAGGTGGCCGCACTTCTTCGGCAGCAACTGATCCTCGATATGCACCGCGGCGGCGCCGGCGTCCTCGAAGCTGCGGACCATGTGCATCACGTTCAACGCCTCGCCATAGCCAGTGTCGCCGTCGGCGAGCAGCGGCAGGCCGGTGGCTCGGGCAATCTGGCGGATGAAGAAGCAGACCTCGTCGACGGTGATCATCCCCAGATCGGGGATGCCCATCGATGCCGTCATCGCCGCGCCCGACAAATACAGCGCGTCGAACCCAACCGCCTTGGCCTGCAACCCGGCCTGACCGTTATGCGCGCCCGGTATCTGCAAAATGCCGGGACGGTTCAGCAGGGCACGAAACCGCTCCCCAGCCGGGGCGGAGGGTAGATCGTCGGCGACAAGATAGGTCATGCGGAGACTCCTTTTATGTGCCGGATAGCGGAAAGACGGAGGGAAGAACAGAGATCAGGCGAGCGTATCGTCTGGCCCATGCCGGTAGATCGGACGTGCGCCCCCCTATTCCCACGACTGGACAGCGCCTGTACAGTCCCGCAACGGCCGCCGGGCGGTCCGAATGGGGGCTGCCGAACGCGATGCCGCTGAAGCCGACGGGATTCTGGAGCTATACGAGCGTTGACGACGGCGCCTCCCACGGGCGGTTGAGTCAGATGCGGCGGCTGCTGGCCGATCAGTTGCAGCCACACGTGGGGCGGCAGACGGTGCACATCTTCCAGGATGTCGCCGCCATCCCGCCGGGCACCGACTGGGACGCGCAGATCAATCAGGCCCTGCGCGATTCGTCGTTTCTGATACCGATCATTACCCCGGCCTTCCTGCAAAGCGAATGGTGCTGCAAGGAAATCCGCCTGTTTCACGCGATCATGCGCGAACGTGGGCGGGACGATCTGATCGTGCCCGTGCATTACATGGATGTCGGTGCGTTCGGCTCCTCCCGGCGGGGGGAATGTGCCGACCCCGTTGTTTACGATTATTTGCGGACGCGCCAGTGGCTCGATTTCCGCGCGATGCGGCTTCTGGACCCGACCCAGCAGGAGGTGCGGCCGGAGCTGGAGAAGATCGCGGTCGCCGTGCGGGACATTTTGTATCGGGAAGCCGCGGCGATCGAGGTGCCGGCCTTGCCGCTGCCGCCCGGACCGCCGGAGGCTGCGCCACCGCCACCGCCACCGCCACCGCCACCGCCACCGCCACCGCCCCCGCCGGCGCAACCGGCCGTCCCCCCGGCTTCGCCAAATCCTCCGCCCGAGCCGGAACCTGTGTCGGTGCGGCCCGCGACCCCGCCACGGCCGAAGCGGTCCTGGGCGGGTCTGGCGGTTGGCTTGGCGGCGGTGGCGGGTTTGGTTCTTGTGGGGCTGATTGCCTCCGGGAAGATGGGCGGGCAGTCCACCCCGGCGCCTGTGGCGGAAGTTCCCGGCCAGCCCCCGCCTGCCCCCGCGCCGCCCCCGCGCTCGGGCGTGCGGGAACCGGAGATGGCCCGCATCCCCGCCGGCAGTTTTACGATCGGCACGACCGAGGAAGAGGACAGGCGGGAGGGCGCACCGGCGGAATGGGCGAACAGGTCGAAACCGCGGCAGACGGTAACGGTCGCGGCGTTCGAGCTCGCGATCAACACCGTCACGCGGGGGGAATTCGCGGCTTTCGTGCGGGCCAATCCGGACAAGCGCCCGTCGCCGGGCTGTTGGACTTACAGTCAGAAGGCCGACAAATCCTGGACTTACCAACTCGATCCGAAGGCGGACTGGGAACATCCGGGCTTCGAGCAGACCGACGATCATCCCGTGGTCTGTGTCAGCCACGAAGATACGATGGCCTATATCGTTTGGCTGAATGCGCAGATTGGGGGTGGGCCATACCGCCTGCCGACCGAGGCGGAATGGGAATATGCCGCGCGCGGCCGTGCGAACCAGGGTAAAGCCCATTTTTGGGGCGATGGGCGGGAACAGGCATGTAAATATGCCAATGTGGCTGACAGGACGGCTGTGGCCGTCTGGAACGTCCAGGACGACCCGAAGCGGTTCTTCCCCTGCCAGGACGGATTCGCCTTCACCGCCCCTGTGCGGCATTTCGCGCCCAATGACTACGGGTTGTATGACATGCTAGGCAACGTCTGGCAGTGGACATCGGACTGCTGGCACGAAAATTACGGCGATTTACGCAATAATGGTACGTTTGGTTCAAGCGGCAACTGCGGTCTGCGCGTCCTGCGCGGCGGTTCCTGGAGCTACGATCCGTGGATCATCCGTTCGGGCATCCGCCTCAGGGGCGACGCCGGGCTCCGCGACCTCAACGACGGTTTCCGGTTGGCCAGGGCGCTGTGACGTCTTGTATCTTAGACTCTTTGCATCTTTTGTTCTTCCCTTGCTTTCTGCATGGGTTCAAGGGGCGTAGCCCTTTGGAATTTTTCGCGATTGTTCATCTGTCGCGTTTCGGTCTCATTATCCGCTTGTGCGACTCCGTCGCATCCTGTGCACACATGGTCGATGACCGAACAATCCTCCACGGCACGGCGAACCGGCCCCGCGTTGGAAGCGATGTATCAATTCCTGCTTTGGCTCGTTCCGACTGTCGATAGGTTCCCCCGCTCGCAAAAATTCGTGCTTGGCGACCGGATCGAAAACGCCGCCTTGGACGTGCTGGACAGCCTGATTGCCGCAACCTACTCGCGCGGCCGCGATCAATACCTGGCGGACGCGAACATGGGCCTGGACCGGCTGCGGTTCTTTATCCGCCTGTCGCAGGATCTCCGCCTGATCGATATGAAGCATTACGAGTTCGCCGCCCGCGGTATCGACGATATCGGCCGGATGGTTGGCGGTTGGGTCAAGGTGCATCGTGCCCAAACAGCATAACGACCTGTTCGGAAAGATCGCCAATTTCGCTACGCTCCATGCGGCCTACCGCAAAGCCGTGGCGGGCAAACGTCGCAAACCTGGCGCGGCCGCCTTTGCCGCCAACCTGGAAACCAATCTGTTGCGGCTGGAGCGGCAGTTGCTGGATCGGACTTGGTACCCGGGCCGCTATGTGGAAATCGCGGTCACCGATCCGAAGCCGCGCATCGTCTCGGCCGCGCCGTTTCGGGACCGTGTCGTACATCACGCTTTGTATGCCGTCGTTGGCCCCATTTTCGAGGCCGGTTTCATCCATCACAGCTATGCCAATCGGGTGGAGAAAGGCACCCACCGGGCGATCGAACAATACGAACACTGGCGCGACCGCAATGCGCATGTGTTACGCTGCGATATCTTTCGGTATTTCCCGGCGATCGATCACGCGGTGCTCAAGGTCGATTTGCGCCGCCGCATCGCCTGCCCGGATACGTTGTGGTTGATGGATGCGATCATCGACGGATCGAACCGGCAGGAGCCGGTGAACCTGCATTATCCCGGCGACGATCTCCTGACCCCGCTCACCCGCCGCCGGGGGTTGCCGATCGGCAACCTGACCAGTCAGTTTTTCGCCAACGTCTTTCTCGACGGGCTGGACCATTACGTGACCGAGGTACTGCGCGCGCCGTATCTTCGTTACGTGGACGATTTCGCGTTGTTTCACGACGATCCCGCGGTGCTGGCTGGGTGGCGCGATGCCATCGGGCATTGGCTGGCGAAGCGGCGGTTGTCGTTGCATCCGCGCAAAACGATCGTGCGGGCGACGCGGGTGCCGTCGGGTTTCCTCGGTTACGTGCTCCGCCCGCACGGGCGCCAATTACCCGAGGCTTCCGTCAGCCGGTTCCGTAACCGATTGCGCGGCCTGCGGGACCGCTGGCGGGCGGGCACGATCGGCCGCGAGGCGGTCGAGTCCCGAGTACGGGCGTGGATCGCACATGCGAGCCACGCCGATACGTGGCATCTGCGCCACGCGATCTTCCGCGCTGGGTGGTTCGACCCGGCGCCGAAGCCTGGCTGTCCCCCGGTCTGCGCGTCCTGCGCGGCGGTTCCTGGAACAACAATCCGTGGAACATCCGTTCGGGCATCCGCAACAGGAACGACACCGGGAACCGCGACAACAACAACGGTTTCCGGTTGGCCAGCACGCCTCCATGCCAGAGCTGGACGGATCGCGGTCCGTCCGGGCGAGCCGGGGTTGCGTCCAGGGACAGCCATGATGAGCGGGGCAGGGTAACGCCCCCCGACGACAGGCGCCCGTCTTGCCCTTGGCGTCAACCGAGGGGGCGGGCGCTGCCAGTAATCCCGGCACAAATAGGGTTTTCAGACTCGGGCCGCCATGTCTTGTTACGGAGTTTCATCGGATCATGGGCGGCAAGACGTTCTTTTCTTTGGCGGTGCCGGCAGAACCTTGAAGGCTGAAAGGATATTTTGCCGCCGGCAAGGGTCCTCTGTACAGGATGTTGTCCGGCGCGTGCACCAGCCCCACGATTCCCCTCCATGCCAATCAGGCTGGGTACGACGGCTTGATCGCAGGAGATACAAATCCTTTGCGGCTTTGCGGCTTTGTGTTGAAATCGTCCCCCTAGCCACGAGTTCATTTCGTCATTGGCGCCGGCGGATGACGGCCGATGGATCGATATACGCAATGTCATGACCGGCCCGCCCCACCGGCGTTAGCCCTCCTCCGGCCTCCGATCCCTGGCCTGCGCGATATCCGCCCACAGTTTCGATCGGCCCACCGAGACAACATCCGCCCCCGTTTGCTCGTGAGCGCCCTCAACCTTGCCCATCCCCCACCCCGCCGCTAGGTTGCGCCCCGCAACGCGGGTGAACAACCGAATGGATATGACGGGCGAGCGGCGCATTCCGGCGCCGCGACACATCGTATGGGACGCGCTCAACAACGTGGATGTGCTCAAAGCCTCCATCCCCGGCTGCGACGCGCTGGAAAAAACCTCCGACACCACCATGACCGCCAAGGCCGGCATCAAGCTCGGCCCGATCTCGGCCAAATTCTCCGGCAACGTCACGCTGTCCGACATCGATGCGCCGAACAGCTACACGATATCCGGGGAAGGGCAGGGCGGTGTCGCCGGCTTCGCCAAGGGCGGCGCCAAGGTGGCGCTGACCGACGACGACGGCGGCACGCTCCTGAAATACGAGGTCAACGCCCAGGTCGGCGGCAAGATCGCCCAGCTTGGCGCCCGCCTGATCGACGCGACGGCCAAGCAGATGGCGGACCAGTTCTTCACCCGTTTCTCCGATCAGGTCAGGGCGATGATGCCCGCCCCGGCCGAGGATGCCGCCCCCGCGCCGGAAACACCCAAACCCCCAGCCCCCGACATGACCGCGCCGCCATCGGCGATCGGCATCGGCGCCCTGATCCCGCGCGAGCCGTTCGGCCTGCCCATGGTGGCCTGGGGCGGCATCGGCGCTTTCGTCGTCCTGCTGATCCTCTTTGTCGCCGGAATGCTCAAGTGAAGCCGCTGCCCGCGTCCGTCGACGCGACCGCCCGTCTGCTCGCCGAACAGGGTTACATCGCCGACCGCGAGTTGGCGACGACCGTTCATCTCTCGCTGTCCATGCAACGGCCGCTGTTTCTGGAAGGCGAGCCCGGCACCGGCAAGACCGAAATCGCCAAGGTCCTGGCCGCCGGTCTCAATCGCCGCCTGGTTCGCCTGCAATGCTATGACGGCATGGACCTGTCCGCCGCCGCGTACGAGTGGGACCACGCCCGCCAGCTGATGGCGATCCGCCTCGCCGAGGCCGCCGGCCGGACCGAGCTGGCGAACGACATTTATACGCGGGCGTTCCTGCAGGCGCGGCCGCTGCTGTCCGCCATCGACCCGGATCTTCCCCCAGCGGTGCTGCTGATCGACGAACTCGACCGAGCCGATGAACCGTTCGAAGCGTTCCTTCTCGAACTCCTGGCGGATTTCCAGATCACCGTCCCGGAACTCGGCACTGTGAAAGCCAAGACGCCGCCGGTCGTCGTGCTGACATCGAACCGCACCCGCGAAGTCCATGACGCGATCCGCCGCCGCTGCCTCTATCACTGGGTCGCCTATCCGGATGCGGCGCGCGAACGTGCGATCCTCGCCGCCAAGGCGCCGGGGGTGCCGGCATTGCTGGCCGGGCAGGTCGTGAACTTCGTCCAGCGCCTGCGTAACGAGGAACTGTTCAAGCTGCCGGGCGTGGCCGAAACCATCGACTGGGCGCAGGCGCTGACCTACCTGAACAAGGCCGAACTCACGTCAGGCGACGTCGACGAAACGCTGGGCGTGCTGCTGAAATACCAGGACGACATCGCCAGGATCAAAGGCGCCGAGGCCGCTCGGCTGGTCGTGGAGGCGAGTATTTGACCTCCGCCCCGGTGGTTGCAGACAATTCTTTTTCACAATTGCCGGTTTCTGGTATTTTCAACCCTCCATCGTTCAGTCTATGGCTGAAACCGGATGGCCGGTAAGGCCGAGAGTGGGGGAAATCATATGCAGCGCCGTACTGTGTTGGCGGGGTTGGGTTCTGTCGCGGCGACCGCCGCCCAGGCCGCGCAAAAGCCCAACTGGATGAGCCCCGCGCTTCCCGACGGCACCAGGGATGAAGCGATTTTGGTGCGCCCGCCCGGTAAGCAGTCGCTGATCCAACTGACCGATCGGCCGCCCAACTACGAAACCCCGATCAACGCGTTCGCCAATCCGATTACCGCGAACGACCGGTTTTTTGTGCGCTACCATCTCGCCGCCGTGCCGACCATGGAGGAGTTGAAGGACTGGTCGCTAACCGTCGGCGGCGACGCGGCGGACCGGGCGGTGAAGTTCGCCATGGCGGACCTGAAAAAAAACTTCACCCAGGTCGAAGTCACGGCCGTCTGCCAATGCTCCGGCAACCGGCGCGGCCTGTTCGATCCACACGTTCCCGGCGTGGAATGGGGCTACGGCGCGATGGGCAACGCGGTCTGGCGCGGCGTGCGGCTGAAGGACCTGCTGGCGAAAGCCGGCGTGAAATCAGATGCGGTCGAAGTCTGGTTCGCCGGCGCTGACGGGCCGGTGATGCCGGCGACGCCGCCGTTCCGCAAATCCTTGCCGGTGGCGCTGGCGCAGCGGGACGACGTGATCGTCGCCACCAGCATGAACGGCCAGCCGCTGCCGCATCTCAACGGCTTTCCCGCGCGGCTGGTCGTGCCCGGGTGGACGGGCACCTACTGGATGAAACACCTCACCAGCATCGAGGTGAGCACGAAGCCGATGACCAACTTCTGGGTGCAGAAGGCCTATCGCGTGCCGGCCGGGATGTTCCCGGTCGATCTGCCCTTCGCCAGCCAGAATGACAGTGCTACCTGGCCGATTACGGAAATGGTGGTGAACAGCCTGATCGCGGCACCCCTGGACGGAGCGAAGGTCGGGCGTTCGGGTTTCACGGTGCGCGGTGTGGCCTGGGATCGCGGGCACGGCATCAAAACCGTGGAGGTATCCTTCGACGGCGGCAAGACCTGGAAGCCCGCCGAATTGGGCAGGGACCTTGGGAACTACGCCTTTCGATCCTTCAGCTTGGCCTCCGGCGCGCTGCCACCGGGTCCTTGTGTGGTCTCCGCTCGGGCCGTGTCGAACAAGGGGGAAACGCAGGCGGTCGCCCTGGTGCGCAACCCCGCCGGCTACCATCACAATGTCCCGCAAACCCTGACCGTAACGGTCGCATAAGGAGCACGGCGATGATGCGCATATTGATCGGCGCCAGCCTGCTGCTGGCCTCTCCCGCCTTGGCCGAGGTCAAACCAGGCCCTGGACAGGATACCGTGGAGGCGAACTGCGCTGCCTGCCACACGACGGACTATATTCGCATGAACGCCCCGTTCCTCACGCAGGATGGCTGGAAGGCGGAGGTGGGCAAGATGCGCACGGCTTTCGGTTCACCTATCGACGACGCGGTCGCGGCCGAGATCGTCCAGTATTTGGCGACCCAGTACGGGCCAAAGAAATAGCCCACCCCGTCCAGTCCCCTTCGGCATCCGGGTTTGCGGAACGCATCACCGGCCTAGCCGGGCTGCCCTGTCGCCGAGATGGTTTTGCATGAAACGCGTCGCCGCGAGGGTAGCCTGAAGCGGAATGCCGAAACAGCCGACGCCGATCGCGAACAGGACCAATTTGTCGCCAAACGCATGAAGGTGCTCCGCCTCATGCAACAGAACGGCGATGCCCTCGTGGACACCAATCGCTGCGCCAACGCTCGACGACATCACGAGCACGAAGAACGCGCGTGCGATATTCGGCAAGAACAGCAGGCCCGCCAAATGCGATCCGGCACGCCATTGGTCGATCGCTTTGCTCCCGTTGTCCGATACGTAGGCGGTCGAGTATGGCACCAGCGCGAACGCGACGATCAGCGTTCCGGGGAGGCCGCCGCCTTGCGGCACCGCGTTGAGCAGGAAGAACATGATAACGAAGGTTGGGGCGGCCCTCATTAACGCTACGACAGCGCCGGCGACCCAAGCAATCCAGCCGCCGCGTGAACGGGCGATCACGAACAATGCGCCCAACGTCAGTCCGATCGCGAGCGCTATCCCGGCGATGCCGAAATTGACCGACATGCCGGACAGAAAGTGCGGCAGGACCTCCGCCAGCAGGTGCTCGGTCCGCTGGTTCATGCCGGGCGATTCCCGCGTTCGAGGAAAACCTGAAACCGGTGCGCCAGCCAAACCACGACCATGACGATGGCGGTATAAAAGACCAACAGCAGGGTGTAGGTCGTCGCGCGCCCGGTGGAGAACGAGGAGATATCGGTCAACGCGGTCAACAACTCCGGCGCCCCGATAAAACTGGCGATCGGGGTCCCTTTTGCGGCGTTGATCAGGAAGGACATGATCTGCGTTGCGGATCGACCCAGTGCGCTGCGAAACAAATTGCCGTCCGCCGCCTGGTCCGGGCTTTCCGCCCGCAGCGTCAAATAGGCTTCGGAGATCGCCTGGCCGGCGTTGCTGCCGTTGCTCACGCCCAACGCCAGAATTGCCGCGGCCAAGGCAAGTTGCGCGGAATTTGGCGCAAGCGCATGCAGAGCCGCGGCGGTCACGACCAAGGTCAGCAGAATGGGCGAAGACTGCAATACGATCGTGATGCCGCGGGCAAAGCAGCGCAACGGCCACGAACGCGATCCCAGGGCGCGTCCGAACAGAACCGCGAAACCCAAGGTTGCCACCAGCGCGCCGGCTACGAGAACCAGCGAATTGACGAGCCCATCCAGAAACAGGTTCCACGCCGGTTCGGTCTTGAACATCGGCAGTATCAGTTCGAATCCGAACGTATGGCCGACCCAGGCCTCGAAGGTCGTGACAGCAGCGGAAAAGGACGTGGCAGGCATGGAGGCGTCGGCCGAAGGCAAAACGCAATCGGGGTTGGTGCTTGCGGATGCCGTATCGCAGGTCGGGCTGGACCATACGTCCTTTTGCTGGGCAAGAAACGCAGTGTCGATACGATTGGCCCGGGCCGCGGCGAGAAAGACCCCGTCGCGATGGAATATTTGGCTCATTAAATCGAGTACGCGCGCCAGTGTGTCGCTGCCGGTGCGCGCGACGCCCATACCCCAGGGCATTTCGCTGAAGCCGAACTTCGACTCGAAGCGCGCATGAAAGTCGGGGAGGGTGAAATAATACGCGAAGAAGCTGTCATCCTGCGCGGCCCATTGGCAGGTTCCATCGATGAGACGGGCGGCCAATGCTTCTGCGGTATCGAACAACATCAGCCTTATGCCATGGGAGAGCATGCGCGCGTTCGATCCGTTGCCGACCGTGACGCAGACCGTCTGCCCGTTTACCACGGTCCAGTCGCCCGTTCGCCCGTCGTTCGGGCCGACGAGCACGGTCTGCGATTGGTAGTAGTGTGGCCTGATGAAACGAACCTGGGCGGCACGCTGCACATTGTCGCCCATTTCGGCGACGACCAGATCGATCTTGCCCTCCGCCAGGGCTGGTATGCGGTTGGAGGCCTCGACGTTGACGAATTCGACGTCGATACGCAGGCGTGTCGCGATAGTCCGGGCAATAGCGATTTCGTAGCCGGTTCGCGTGCCGTCATGCGTCTCGCTGAACAACGGGTAGGATTGGCGTACGCCTACGCGGAGGCTGCCGGCACACAGCACCCGCACCAGGCGTTCCGTATTGGGCTGGATGCAGGAGCCTGGGATCGCCGCCGCCGTGCGTGCTTCTGTGAGGAGATGGGCAAGAACCGGGTCCGGGGCATCGGCGGCCTGGGCTGGTGGCGGGCATGTGGCGCAAAGCAGCCACGCGGAGATCGCCAATATGGAAACGACCCTGCGCGCCAATCCGCGCTTACCCAAGGCTGTTGCCTCTCCTGCCGATTTCGATGATGTGCATGTCAGTGAAGGCGTAGGGGCCGTAAAGCTGAATCGACCGTCCATGCTCAGAACGGAATACTTCTTCGGACATGTGCCTCAGTTTTTCCCGGGGTAGGCTGACCGTCACCGTTGCGGCGATCTTAAACGAAAGGCCTAGACGTTCCACCCGCTCACGCGTGGCCGAGATGCCTATGAACCCATTATGGGTGATGATCGCGCATCCTCCGGGCGCGAGATGCGTGGGGAGGCCGTCGAGAATCCGGTCGAGGACCAAGCGACCATTGTATCCGCCAACACTCCAACTCGGTAGCCGGTCCGCATAATCGATGGTCTGCGTGGGGAATTGAGGGGGGTTGGACACGATCAGTTCGAAGCTTCGCCCACTTATTGGCTCCCACATATCACCGAGATGCAATTCAAGCCTGTCGCCGAAGCCAAGCTGGCGGAGCAGCCGCGTGCCGCTGGCAACGGCCGCTTCCTCAAGCTCGACGCCGCACAGCGAAGCCGCGCCCAGTTCGCCGACTGCCGCGAGGACGACGCCGGAGCCAAACCCGATTTCCAGGATAGAGGCACCGGAAACCAATTCCGGTCTGGCACGTAGCGCCTGAATCAGCGCGGCGGTATATTCGCTTGGCCTGAACAGCAGGGTTTCGGGCGATCGAAGACGATCGTCCCTCGTCGGAACCGAACCCTGGGACGCTGGTCGTGCTGGCATTATGCTCCCGGCCCTTTGCGCTTCGCGGACTGACGTTGTCATAGTTCCTTTGGGTCGGTCAACAGGAAATCCCATGTTGAGGGGCTGATGCCAATTTTTGACACGACATATGTTCGTATGAGTTTATTTATTTATTTCAACACTGCGCACTTTACGTTATCAATGAAGGGAATTTCAACCCGGATAGTGTATGGTGCGGGGCAAACCCGGATCCGACGAAAATGCAGCCATCACCCGCATACGTTATTTCCTATCGGATGGAGGCAAGGGCTATCCGTCCACCAGCCCCCAGAAGCCAGAGGCGTCGGCTATATGGTCGCCTCTCCAGCGATGCCTTATGATGATCAGCTGAATGATTGACGCACCGGCCTTTCCGTCTCGTCACGCCGTTGAACGCCGGTATGGCGTGGGGGCACAGCCGATGGGTCGGGCATTGCGATAATTGATATTGGTGTGCAGGGATAACGAGTGGCGACGGCAGGAGCGTCCGGTATGCTGAGAAGGAACCTTGGTGTCGGCCTTGGAAGTCTGCTTTGGGCGAACCATGCGCTCGCGGCCAGCCAGCCGGGCAGTAAGGCCAATGACCCCGCGCCCCCGAATGTCCTCGCCAATTTCGGGATCGCCCAGGATGCCGTCCAATTGATCGGCGGCGCAGCTATCGGCACTTATACGAAGCTGATCGATGACATGGCGACCGTTCTCCGGGCGTTCGTGCCCGATATGCCGCATGTTCTGCCGGTCATCTCAACGGGCGGACTGGAGCAGATTTATTACGCCGTCCACCTTGATAACATCGGAGGCGGACTGATGTCCGGTGTGGTCCTCGATGTCGTCTGCCGCGGCGGCTGGTTGCCCGAAGTGACCGAACGGCTCACCTACGTCACCCAGCTTTACCAGGAAGAGGTCCACATCATCGCGAAAGGCAGTCTCAATTCGGTCTTCGATCTCAACGGCCGTACCGTCAATACCGGCCCGCTCAATAGCGGAACCGATCTCATCGCCAGGCGGCTTTTCGAATTGCTCGATATCAACCCCGTGTACGATGACCGACCAACGGCTGCCGCTTTGCAGGGCGTAACGCAAGGCGATCCCGAAGCGGTCGTTTTCATCGCCGGAAAGCCGGTGATCGCGGTACAAAACCTCAAAAGCTCGGACGATCTGCGCTTGCTGCATTTGCCCTGGAACATTGGGACGGCAAGACACCTCGCCGACAGCGACTTCCGGCCGGCGTTTTTCCAGCACAATGACTACCCAAATCTGGTCCCGCCCGACACCAAGGTCCCCACCGTGGGCAGCGCCGTCTATCTGATGACGAAAAACGGACCCACGAATCCGGCACTACAGCGTCTCGTGAGCGGCTTCACTACTTCGTTGCTGCAGAACCTGTCGGTTCTGCAAAAGGAATCCAGCATCACTAAATGGCGGGACGCCGATCTGATCGCGCGACTGCCGCATTTTCGCAGAGCGCCGGAAGTCGCGGCCTGGTTCGCCGATCCCACCGCCAAAGGCCCCGAGCGGCCGTCATCCCAAAACCCAGCGAGACCGGCGCGGGGGCCCAATAAGGCGGATGCCGGGCCGCACCTCCAACTCGGCGCCTTCGGTTCGGAAGCGGCGGCCCGGAACGAATGGGCACGCCTGCAACATGCATTGCCGAACATGCTCGCGGGATATGAACCGTCCATCACCGCCGGGCTGCATGATGGCTCGACGGTCTGGCGTTTACGGATTGGTGGCTTCGCCGATTTAGCCGCAGCTGGAGACCTTTGCTCGCAGCTCCGTTCGGCGGCAACGAACTGTTTCGTGCTGCGAGGCTGAGGCGGCTCCCCGGCTTGGTGGCTACTCGGCCGCCTGTTTGTACCGCGATGCCGCGTACCGCATCAGCGCGTCGTCGTCGGTCGGGACGATCGGCGAGAAATCCGTGTGCGCGATCCACTCCTTCCGTGTCGGCGTGCGGATGTAGTTCGAAACCGCGTTCAGCGTCAGGTAGACGATCTTGCGGGGATACGGCGTGATGTTGCCGGCCGAGCCGTGCACCAAATTGCCGTGGAACAGCAGCAGACCGCCGGCCTTGCCGGTGGGTGCGACGATGCCGCCCTGATCGACGAGCTTTGTCACCGTGTCCTCGTCCAGTGTCCACAGCGGATACGACGTGGTGGTGACGTCGTGTTCGGCTTTCAGGACGCCGGCGGTGTGGCTGCGCGGAACCAGCATAAGCGGGCCGTTGATCGGCATAACCTCGTCCAGGAACACCGCGATGTTCATCGCGCGCGGTTCCGGCATCCCATCGTCGCGCGCCCAGGTGCCGTAATCCTGGTGCCACTGCCAGACGTCCCCGGTGAAGGACGCTTTGGCGTTGATTTTATATTGGTGCATATAGACCTGCTCGCCGAACAGTTGCTCGACCGGACGGATCATGCGCGGGTGTTTGCCCAGCAGGCCGTGCGCCTCGTTATAGAGGTGGGCGGCGAAAGCTGTGCGGGGCGCGCCAGATTTTTCGCGCCAGACCTCTGGCCGTTCCTGGGCGTAGACGCTTTCGGCTTCCTCGCGCAGCACGGCGACTTCCTCGGGGCGGAAGGTGTCGGGCAGAAACAGATAGCCTTCGTCGTGGAACTGGCGGATCTGGGCTTCGGTCAGCATGGCGGTTGCTCCGGCTTGGCTTGGACGCTGGGTCAGCAGATAATCCAGGCAAGGTGCCCTGTCACCACCAAAGGAGGAAACCGATGTCCGACGCCGCGCTGCCTGTCCTGAGCCATCCGCTGCCCAATCCCGCCTGGCTGGCGCGTCTGACCGAGGACATTCTGGAACCGGACCTGCCGATCGTCGATCCGCATCATCATTTGTGGGACCACGGCGGCAACACCTATTTCCTCGATCAGTTGCTGGCCGATACCGGGTCGGGGCACAACATCGTTGCCACCGTCTTCCTGCAATGTTTCTGGGCCTATCGTACGGCGGGGCCGGAGGCCATGAAGCCGGTCGGCGAAACCGAATTCGTCGCTTCTGTCGCGGCCGAGGCGGAGCGTCGCCGGGTTAAGACCCGTGTCGCGGCAGGCATCGTCGGATACTGCGATTTCCGTTTGGGCGAGCAGGTCGACGCGGTATTGGAAGCGCATATCGAGGCCGGGGCAGGGCGGTTCCGCGGCATCCGGCAGATTACCGCGCGCCATAAGGCGTTTCTGGCGAGCATGTCCACGCCACCGGATTTCGGTCTGATGGCCGATCCGGCATTTCGCTCGGGGTTCGCGCTGCTGGAGAAATATGGGCTGTCGTACGATGCATGGCTCTATCACACCCAGATCGGCGAGCTGGTAGACCTCGCCCGTGCGTTCCCGGCGGTGCCGATGGTGCTCAACCATGTCGGCGGGCCGCTGGGCGTGGGGCCGTACCGGGGCCGCGGCGATGCGGTGTTCGCCGAATGGCGCGCGGCGATCAAGGAACTCGCGCGGTGTCCGAATGTGCGCATGAAGCTCGGCGGTCTGGCGATGGTGGTGAACGGGTTCGATTTCCATGAAAACGTGCTGCCCCCGTCATCGGGCGAACTGGCAACGGCGTGGCGCCCCTATATGGAAGCGCTGATCGAGGATTTTGGCGCCGGCCGCTGCATGTTCGAGAGCAATTTTCCGGTGGACAAGGCGATGTGTTCCTATCCCGTGCTTTGGAATGCGTTCAAACGGATCGCGTCCGGATGCTCGGCGGCGGAGAAGGCGGCGCTGTTTCACGACACGGCTGCGGGGTTTTACAGGTTGTAGGAGTAGCGTCATGACCAAGCCGCTGGAACACATCCGCGTCCTCGACTTCACCACCACGATCGCCGGCCCGCACTGCACGCGGCTGCTGGCCGACCTTGGCGCGACGGTCATCAAGATCGAAGCGGCGGAGGGCGATCTGTTGCGGTCCCGCCCACCGCTGCGCAACGGGGCCAGCACGACCTACGGCCAGCTCAACGCCGGCAAGCAGAGCATCGTCCTTGATTTGAAGCAGAGGCAGGCGCGGGAGATCGTCCTGCGGCTGCTGGCCAACTGCGATGTCCTGGTAGAGAATTTTCGGCCGGGTGTGATGCAGCGGTTCGGTTTGGATTACCCTTCGCTGGCGGAAGCGCATCCGAAGCTGATCTATTGTGCCATCTCAGGCTTTGGCCAGACCGGCCCATCCGCGGGTCTCGCGGCCTATGCGCCGGCGATCCACGCCGCCTCGGGCTTCGATCTGGCGCATATGTCGTACCAGCCCGGGCGCGACCGGCCCGACAATTGCGGCGTTTATGTCGCCGACTACTTCACCGGCACCTACGCGTTCGGCGCGGTCATGACCGCGCTGGCGCATCGGTACACCACCGGGCGGGGGCAGATGATCGATGTCACCATGCTCGAAACCATGCTCAGCACCCTCGGCCCCGAGGTGCAGGCCGCGCAGTTCGAGGTCGAGCCGCCCGGCCGTCCACTGTTCGGACCGGTCCGGACCAGCAATGGCTACATCATGCCCGCGATCGCCAGCGAGCGATCCTTTCAGGGTTTGTGCAAGGCGGCGGGGCGAGAGGATTGGCTGACCGATCCGAGATTCGCGCTCTACGCCGACCGCCGTCGCCACTGGGGCGCGCTGATCGACGAGCTGGAGGTCTGGTCCGCGACCCTGACCACGGCCGAGTGCCAGGTCGCGTTCGACCGGGAAGGCGTGCCAAGCTCGCCCTACCGCACCGTGCGAGAGGTCATGGAAGATCCGCAGCTCGCCCATCGCGGTGCGCTGGCGACAGTCCGGGACGCTGGCGGTGAGTTCCAGACCATGAACCCGCCATTTCGTTTCTCCGAGGCAAGCGTGGGCGTCGGTGCCTACGCGGCCGGCCTGGGCGAGAATACGCAGGCCGTGTTGGCTGCGGCAGGCTACGCCGAGGGGGAGATCGAGGCGATGCGCGCGGCCGGCGTCATCGGCGGGCCGCGCGGGTAATCTAGTCCAGTGTGAACCGTACCCCGGCGACCGCGCTGGTCCCGGGCACCTGGTAACCATTCACACTCTCATACCGGGAACCAAACAGGTTTTTCGCTGCCGCGTAGACCTGAACTTTGGGCGTGAGGTCGTAGGTCACGGTTAGGTTCGCGATCAGGCCCTGCCGGTTCGTCCCGGTTCCCTGAAAATTTCCACCGTTGTCGTAAACCGCGTCGGAGAACGCGCCGGTGTAGGTCACGTCCGGCACGATTTTCAGTCCGGGAATCGGCATGATCGTCGCGTTGAACGATCCGGCATGTTGCGGTCGGCGGAGCAAGGCCTGCCCGGTGTCGGCGTTTGCCGCATTGGTGTAGGTATGCGTCAATCGGACAGTCAGCCATTTCGCCGGGTGCAGCCCGATCTCGGTCTCAAAGCCCTGTAAATGGGCCGAACCGATATTGACCTCGGTATCCACGGGGAAGAAGATGCCGACGATCAGGTTGTTTACCTGTTCATTGAAATAGGTGGTGCCGAACGTCAGGAAATCGGACTGACCAAACGCGGGCAGCGTCGTGGTGAAGCCGATTTCCCAACCCTGCGCCGATTCCGGCCGGAGGTTCCGATTGCCGACAAAGCCAAACGAATCGACGCCGTACCGGTCGAACAACGATGGCGCGCGAAAGCTGGTGCCGTAGGCAATCTTGAACCGCGTATCGATCTCCGGCGTATCCAACACTGCGCCAAGCCGCCACGTGAAGGGTGTGTTGATACCCACCCAGTCCTGCCGGACCTGCCCGGTGAGGGTCAGGCGGTTCCACAAAGTGGTCTGCACCCCCGCATGGACACCGTCGCTGACCGATTGCGCCAGCGCGGTTTGAGCGAAAGAAAAGCCAAATGCGTTGCTGCTCGTCCGAACCTTGATATTGTCGACGATGTGCTCATAGCCGAACGTTATGCTCGTGCTCTGGGCGATATGCACCGTGTTGTTCCATTGCACGTCGGTGCGCTGTGAATGGTAACGGCTGTCCATTGCGTTCCGATTGGGGTCCGTCGCCACCAGCCGCTCAAGATAGCGCCGGTCCTCCTGCTGGTGGCCCAGGAACACACCGGTCTCCCACACCCCTTCGAACAGCTTGGATTGCACACCGATCCGGCCCAGCAGCGAATCCGCCGTTCCCTGGGAATTCGCGGTGTCGAAGGTTGGCGAGCCCAAAGTGTTGAAGCTGAACAGTGCCTCCCGCCCGCGCAGGAACAGCGAGAACCGCGTGCCGTCGACGGGTGTATAGCCCAGGTTCAACGCCGCGATCCGGTCACGGTAACCCTCGGGGGCGCCGGTATAGGACGTCATCCGTTGCGGGTTGCTGTCAAACCCGGTCTGGGCCTGGCTCTCGGCGGTAAAGCTGTAATCGATCGGGCCCGCGAGTCCGGTCGCGGCCACCGCGCCCCGTACCTGCGCCGGATATCCCCCGGAGAGATCCACCGTCAGATGCGGTCCCGGTTCGGTGCCGCGCCGGGATATCAGGTTGATCACGCCGCCGATCGCGCCGGACCCGTAGAGTGCCGCCATGGGGCCGCGCACGACCTCGATCCGCTCGATGTCCGATATTGTATCAATCCCAAAATTGAAGGCGCCGCTGGGATCGGCCGCGTCGTTGATCGGCATCCCGTCGCGCAGCACCAGCACGTGGTTCGAATTGGTGCCGCGGATGAACACGCTGGCCTGCCCGCCCGGCCCGCCGGAGGCACTGACACGCAGCCCCGGCACGTCATTCAGGGCATCGGTCAGGGTGTTGTAACCGTGTTGCTCGATCGTCTGACGATCGATGATGGTGACGCCGGCCGGGACCTCCGACACCGGGGTTGGGACACGCGTGGCCGTCACCACGGTATCCGGGATAGTCACTTCATCGGCCAAAGCCGGAACGCACGAAACCATTACCAGCGCTGCGATCATCCGACGCATGCGGGTCCTCCTGTCGACACGGTGCCGACAACGCACATGCGGGTTTCTCCCCGCTGCCCCGGTGCACCCCGCCCGTCGCGCGCGCGTAGTCTCGATGCCGGCCGGTCTCCTGGCTCGCGGGTTTTCGTCTCGCCCGCCTTCTCACCCCTGGGGGCAATGGCATCATGGGTCCGACTATCCGCTTACAGTTGCGGGGGCAGCCGCCTTTCGGCAGTTCCCGTTTCAGCCCTTGCGGGCCACCGGCATCTCGGGGGAAACTGTCACACACCAAGAGAGCGCGCAATGATACCCCGGATAGAATTCGCCCCCGACGCCCCCGTGCCGCTGTCCGGCCTGCGGGTCGTGGATATGTCCCGGCTTGTGGCCGGTAACATGATCAGCCTTCAACTCGCCGATCAAGGCGCCGAGGTGATCAAGATCGAGGATCCCAAGGTCGGCGATCCCTTGCGCGCCTGGCGCACCAAAGGGCTCTCGCTGCACTGGAAGGTTTACGCTCGGAATAAAAAGAGCATGGCGCTGAACCTGCGACGGCCGGAAGGGATGGAGGTGCTGCGCGACCTGCTCGCCACCGCCGATATCCTGATCGAGAATTTCCGGCCGGGCACGCTGGAGGAAATGGGTCTCGCCCCGGCGGACCTGCAGGCCCGCAACCCGAAGTTGATCATCGTCCGTGTTACCGGCTTCGGTCAGACCGGCCCCTATCGCGACCGGCCGGGCTTCGGGACGCTGGTCGAGGCCATGTCGGGCTTCGCCGCCAAAAACGGCTTCGGCGACCGCCCGCCGGTGCTGCCGCCGCTGGCGATGGCCGATATGATCTCGGGGCTTTATGGCGCTTATGCGATCATGGTGGCTCTGCGGGTGGTCGAGCGTGGCGGGCGTGGGCAGATCATCGACCTTCCTCTGCTGGAACCGATGATTTCGGTGCTGGGGCCGGAGGCGGCGATGTACAAAGTCAGCGGCGACAAGCCCAAACGCACCGGCAGCCGGTCGCTGACCACTTCGCCCCGCAACGTCTACGAAACGTCGGACGGGCGCTTCATCGCCATTTCGGCCTCGATCCAGCAGATGGCCGAACGGGTATTTCGCGCGATCGGCCGGGCGGACATGATCGAGGATCCGAAGTTCAAGACCAATACCGACAGGGTGCGCAATATCGACGAATGCGACGGTATCGTCGCCGATTTCATCCGCGGCAAGCCGCTGGCGGAAAACATGGCGATTTTCGAGGCCGCCGAGGTCACCGCCATCCCGGTCTACGAAATCGATCAGTTGATCGACGATCCGCACGTGCACGAACGCGGCGTGCTGGTGGAAGCGCCGGATGAGGAAGCGGGGTCGGTTCTGATGCACAACATCATTCCGCGCCTGTCCGAAACCCCGGGCCGGCTGCGCACCCCCGCGCCGTCGCTGGGACAGCACAATGCCGAAATCCTCTCCAGCCTGGGACGCGACGCGGCGGCCATCGCCGCGCTGGCCGCCGCCGGCGTTATCAAGGAATCCTGAATATGCGTAACGATTTGCCGGTTTGGCGCTCATTGATGTTCGTGCCGGTGACGGCGGACAAATTCGTCCGCACGGGTGCCGATCGCGGTGCCGACGCGATCATTCTCGATCTGGAGGACGCCGTCGCCCCGTCGCAGAAGGATCACGCCCGCACCTTGATCGCCGATGCCATTCCGCAGGTGAACCGCAACGGCGCCGACGTGGTGGTCCGCGTCAACCGCCCCTGGCGGATGCTGGTGCGCGATATCGAGGCCGCCGTCATTCCCGGTGTTGCCGCCCTGATGCTGACCAAGGTCGACAGCCCCGAGCACGTCCACGCCGTCGCGGAAATCGTCGAGGAGTTGGAAGCCGAACGCGGCCTCCCACCTGGCAAGTTGAACTTTATCGTCCTGGTGGAAACCGCCGCCGGGTTCTTCCGCATCGCCGAAATCGCGAAATGCCACCCGCGCATCGTCGGCATCAGCCTGGGGTCGGAGGATTTCGCCGCCGATGTCGGGATGCAATCGGACCCCGAGGGCCTGTTCTACCCCAAGCAGCACACAATTTTCGCCGCCAAGGCCGCCGGGATCATGCCGATGGGCTTCATCGGCTCGATTGCCGATTTCCGCGATCAGGAAGCCTTCCGAACCATCGTCCGTCGGTCCCGCCGGCTCGGCTTCATGTGCGCCAGCGCGGTGCATCCGTTGCAGGTGCAGGTGTTGAACGAGGAGTTCTCCCCCGATCCGGCCGAAGTCGCCAAGGCTGAGAAAATGATCGCCGCCTACGACGATGCCTATGCCAAGGGCCTGGGTGCCGTTCAGTTCGAGGGAGCGATGATCGACGTCCCCGTCGTCAACCGCGCCCGCACGGTTGTTGCGCGCGCCGCGGCGATCCGCGGGCGTATGTCGAAAGCTGGATGAAACGATTATCGCGCCGCTGCGCGCTGAGTGGCGTCGCGCTGGCCTTCACCGGGCCGGCCCAGGCGCTGGAGGAGGCCGAGGCCGCGACGATCCTTGGTCTCCAGGATGCGGCCGAATATCTGAAGCGGACCTCCGGCCGCGTCGCGATCGGGAAATGGCGGGACGGGCTATGGGCCGCGTGCCTCGCGACCGAGGATGATCGTATCGTCACCGCCGCGATCATCGAGGAAGATCCCACGACCGGCGTCAAGCGGATTGTCGCGGGGCCGGTCGATGCCGAGGTTCTGACGATCGATCCGTTCTGGACCCTCGACCTGTCGATCGGCCCGCTCCAGCCGCTTGGTCCTGCCATTCCGGCGTTCGGTCTGATGGTTTCCAACAGCTATTTGTCGACCGGGCGCAGCACCGGTTCGGAATCCCTCAGTATTTTTCTGCGCGACGGCGCGACGTTGCGGCAGGTGTTCCGCGGCTATGTCGCGGCCAGTTCGTCGGAGGATGGCGATTGCCGCTGGCCCCGTAAGGACGGCGTGCCGTGCCGGACAAGCTGGTCACATCAATGGCTCATCAAGCCGGCAGGCCCAACTGTCGGCGGCAAACCGCCCACGCTGGTCGTGGTTGCGAAGCCATCAGGGCGGATCGTCAGCCGCCACGTCTGGCGGGACGACCGATATCGTCCCGACCATTTCGACTCGATGTAAACCTGGGAACTATCGAGCGGCGCCGAGCGCCCAAGCGAGCACGCCTTTTTGTGCGTGCAACCGGTTCTCGGCCTCATCGAAGACCACCGATTGTGGGCCATCGATCACGTCTTCGGTCACTTCCTCGCCACGATGGGCGGGCAGGCAGTGCATGAAGATCGCGTCCGCGGCGGCCTTGGTCATCAGTGCGCTGGTGACCCGGTAGGGGGCGAGGAGATTGTGCCGGCTTTCGTTCGGGTCATCGGACATCGACACCCAGGTATCCGTCACAACGCAGCGCGCGCCGGCAACGGCGGCGGCGGGATCGTCGGTCAACTCCACCGACCCACCCTGGGCGCGCGCCCATTCGATCAGGTGCGCGGGCGGGCGCAGCGATGCCGGGGTGGCGAGGCGGAGGGTGAAGCCGAACCTCACGGCCGCCTCGATCCAGGACCGCGCCACGTTGTTGCCGTCGCCGCACCATGCCACGACCTGGCCGGCGATGGGGCCGCGATGTTCCTCGAACGTCATCACATCGGCCATGAGCTGGCAGGGGTGCGATGCCTCGGTCAGCCCGTTGATCACCGGGACGGTGGCGTATTCCGCCAGTTCCGTCAGCTTCGCATGGCTGTCGGTGCGCAGCATGATGCCATCGACGTAGCGCGACAGGACGCGCGCGGTGTCGGCGATGCTTTCGCCGCGGCCGAGCTGCATGTCCTTGCCGTTGAGGTTGATGACTTCCCCGCCCAGTTGGCGCATGCCGACTTCGAAGGAAACGCGGGTGCGCGTGGATGGCTTCTCGAAGATCAGCGCGAGCGTTTTGCCGGCGAGTGGGCGGGACGTCACGCCCCCCGCGGCCTTGAAGCCGGTGGAGATATCGAGCATCCGTCGCAGCGCGGCGGTGTCGAAATCCTTCAGGTCCAGGAAGTGGCGCGGGCCAGCCTCCCGTTCGGAAGACCGGCCCTTTGTCGAATCAACACCGCGGAGGGAAGCGCTCACGGCTGACCTGCCACCTTCGCCGCCGCCTTGCGCAGCATCGCCACACCCTGGTCGAGGTCGGAATCGGTGACCACCAGCGGCGGTGCCAGACGCAGCACGTTGTCGCCGGCGGTGATGGTCATCAGCCCTTCGGCGGTGCAGGCGGCCTGCATGGCACCGGGCGGGTTCACGCATTTGAGGCCCTGGAGCAGCCCCATGCCGCGCGCATCCACGAACACCGAGGGGAATTCCTTGGCGATGGCGTTGGTGGCTTCGCGGAGTTTGCGGCCCTTACGTTCCACATCCTCGATAAAGCCGGGGGCCAGGATCACGTCCAGTACGGCATTGCCCGCGGTGCAGGCCAGTGGATTGCCGCCATAGGTGGTGCCGTGCGTGCCGGGGACCAGCGCCTTGGCGAATTTTTCCTTTGCCAGCACGGCACCGAGGGGGAAGCCGCCGCCGATGCCCTTCGCGGATGACATGACGTCGGGGGTGATGCCGGCCCATTCATGGGCGAACAGTTTGCCGGTTCGGCCCATGCCGGACTGGACCTCATCCATGCCGAAGATGATGCCGTATTCATCGCAGACGGCGCGCAGATCGCGCAGGAACTGCATGTCGGCGGGACGGACGCCGCCTTCGCCCTGGATCGGCTCGACGATGATGCCGCAGGTCTTGGGGCCGATCATGTCGCGGACGGCGTTCATGTTGTTGAACGGGACGTGGTCGAAGCCTTCGACCACCGGGCCGAAGCCGTGCAGGTAGTGTTCGTTGCCGGTCGCGGCCAGCGTGGCCAGGGTGCGGCCGTGGAAGGCACCTTCGAAGCAGATGATGCGGCAGGCTTCTTCCTTGCCGGAATCGAACATGGCGCGGCGCATCATTTTGATCATGCCCTCGTTCGCCTCGGCGCCCGAGTTGCAGAAGAACACGCTGTCGGCGAACGACGCGTCAACCAAACGTTGGGCCAGTTTTTCGGCCTGCGGAATGCGGTAGAGGTTGGACACGTGCATCACCTTGGCTGCCTGTTCGGCGATCGCCTTGGCGAGGTGGGGGTGGCCATGGCCGATGGAGGCGGTGGCGATGCCGGACCCGAAATCGAGGAATCGTCGCCCATCCGTCGTCCACAACCAGGCACCTTCGCCCCGCTCGAAAGCGAGGTCGGCTCGGGCATAGTTCGGCAGCAGCGCGGAAATCATCGGGGGTACGGCCTTTGTTTGGTTCGTTTCCAATGGGCTGCCCACCCGCGACCATTCGGGGCGGGCTCCAGTGAAGGGTTGATCTTTGGCCACCATGCGGGCGCCTGTCAAACGGGGATTTGCGACGGAGGGCGCCAGCGCGTGCCGGTGCTACTTAAGCCGAGCGCGGAAAAACGCGATGGCGGAGCGCTGGAAACCGGCCAAAAACCGCTTGCGGTCGAAACCTTTCGGGTCCTCGCAAATCTCCGGCGCCGCTTTCAAAAGCATATCGCTGCATGGCGCGATAAAGGCGAAGTGCCCGGCATTCGGTACTAGATGGTAATCAGGCTGCTTCGGCAGCAGCGTGCGCACCAGCGGCGCATCGGGGACGATCGCGTCTTTGGCACCGGCCCAGAGCTGCACGGGCACGTTCACCCGGGCTAGCCCGTCGGGCGCGAACGCGATGGCCAGCGCCGGGGCCGCGATGACGATCGCCCGTATCCGCGGTTCCGGGGCGACGACGGGCGTGGCGACCGCGGGGTCTGGCACCGAGGGACGCTGGCGCGCTTTGGCGCACCCCCAATCCGCCGGGTTCCCTTGGCAGAATGCGACCACCCTGGTCATGTCGGCTATCCCGCCGGCGGCGATCAAGGCGGTGGCGCCGCCGGCCGAATGGCCGAACAGTCCGATGCGCTTCGGGTCAATGGTTTCATGTCCGGACCAGCGGGTCAGCATATAGTCGATCACCCGGCTGATCTGCTCGGGGCGGTTAACGAAATTGGCGCGGGTGAAGGCGACACTCTGGTCGCGGTAATTGTCGCCGGTGTGGGTGACCGAGGCCACGACGAACCCTGCCTTGGCGAAGGCCATCGCCGTGTCGAACGAATTCAGCGCCATTCCGCCGGTGCCGTGCGACATGACGATCAGCGCATGTTTGCCAGGTTGGGGTGCGGCGCCCTCGGCGACCTCCATATCGAATGGACCGACGGTCTTCGTCGCCGTTTTGGCGGCGCTTGGATACCAGATGACGACTTCGAGATCGGCGTTGCCCGGGTCGGGCGCCTTGGCCGCCTGGAACCCGACGGCCCAGGCGGGCTGACAGGCCAACAGGAGCAAGAACGGGAGCAGGCGCTTCATGGCTGGCATCCATTGGCGATGATTTCGCGCGGGCAGGGAACGTGTTCCGCGACCGCTCTGGTTATAATCCTGGTTTGGGTGTGTTCTGTCGACCTTCACAAGCTCGCAAGAACCGGAGATTCGGAGATTTCGGAGCCCTTCATGGCGCGGTCGGTGCCGTTCGATCATCCATTTTAACACGAAGAAGATAAAAGGCTCAAAGGCGCAAAGGGAATCACAGCACGGTGGAAGCCGGACGCATTAGCGGTTTTCCTGACTGCCATCGCGACCGTTAGGCAACGCGCAAAATTAAACGAGTCGGCCGAC
>CAIRCM010000040.1 GCA_903877125.1 uncultured Acetobacteraceae bacterium
CCGCCGCCCCCCATCGTCCCCAGTTGACGCCGCTTGGCGTCACCCCCATCGGCGCTGCCTCACCGGCCGCGGGCACCTCGCCCACGCGCCGGCGCCCGCACGTGGGATTTCGGCCAGCCCCGGGCAGTGATACGCGAATATCCCGAAACGGCGACCTGCGGTCCTCGCCCACTGTATCGTCTTCGTGTTCCTCGTGGTGAACAAAATCGGTGTCTCATCCAGTCGCCGGCGGCAACGTGGCCGGTATCGCGCAGCCCCTGCGTTCACCCGGTTGCCCTGGGCCAGCCTCAGCTTTTCTCGACGTTCCAGAATACCGGCGCCGGGCCGCGCAATTGGCCGGTGATGTTGTTGCGCCACGCCCCGGAGGTCAGATATTGCCCCAGCGGGATGTAAGGCACGAAATCGAAGCACTCCAGCTGAATGGCCGCGGCGATCCGTTTGCGTTCCGCCGGATCGTCGCTGTCGATCCAGTTTTCCCGCAATGCCTCCAGCTTCGGATTGTCCGGCCAGCCCACCCAGGCGTCCTTGCCGTTGGCCCGCAGCCCGCCCAGCAGCACCGGATTGCCCGCATCGACCGAGGGAAAGCCGGACGGGAACAGCGACCAGCCTCCCTTGTCCAACGGACCGGCATTCGTGCGCCGCTGCGTAACCGTGCCCCAATCCGTGGTCTGTACCTCGATGTTCAGACCGACCTTGCGGAACGACCCTTCCGCCACCTGGCACAAGGCGTCGTACGCCGCCGGATCGGTGGGATGCATGAAAGCGATCTTTTCGCCGTTATACCCGCCGTCCTTCAACATTTTCCGGATGGCGTCCGCGCTCATCGGCTTGCGGAACAGATCCATGCCGGCGTCGGTGTCGCATTCCGATCCCGGCAGGAAGAACCCGGTGGGGGCGATCCAGCCGGCGCGCTCGTCGCCCATGACGGCCGTCATCTCCTCCACCTGATCGATCGCCGCCAGCATCGCACGCCGCACCACCGGGTTGACCGTCGGTCCCTGGATGAAGTTGGGCCGCAGCACCGGGAAAACGCCGTGCGTGTCGATCCGCCCGACCGTCACGCCCGGCGCCTTGCGCAGCATCGGCAGCAGATCGGGCAGCGGCATTTCCAGCCAATCGACCTCCCCGGTGGTCAGCGCACTGGCGGCCGTCGCGGGGTCCGGGATCACCCGCCATTCCACCCGGTCCACCTTCACGTGATAGCCGCCCCAGCCGTATTCGACCTTTTCCGGCCGAGGCACATATTTCTCCCACTTCGCCATCACCTGCCGGCTGCCGCTGACGAATTCGTCCGCCACCCAGCGAAACGGGCCACTGCCGACGCATTCCGCCACCTGCTTATAAGGATCGGCGGCCAAACGTTCCGGCATCATCGCGCAGGTCGGCTGCGTCTTGCACAGCGCGTAGGGCAAAAACGGAAACGGCTTGTTCAGCCGCCAGACGATGGTCCGATCGTCCGTCGCCTCCAGCGAGTCGAGCCGTGCCGAGATCGTCGTGCCAATGGCGTCGCGCACCATCCACCGACGCAGCGACGCCACACAATCGCGCGCCAACACCGGCGTGCCATCGTGGAACCACTGATCCGGCCGGAGCTTCATGGTCCAGCGCTTGCCATTGTCCTCGATCAAATGGCCATCCAGCATGTGCGGATGCGGATTCAGCGCGATATCGCGGGTGTACAGCGTCTCGAACAGCATCAACCCCAGCGTCCGCGTCGCCTGCGCCGGATTCCAAACCGGATCGAAGCTCGGCGGATTGGTGGTGGGAACGAAGACGAGTGTCTTCGTCGTGGCCCCGATCGCGGGGCGGGCGAGCGCGACCGTGGCCGCTCCGGCCATGAACTGACGGCGTTGCATTTTAACTCCCGGCGTTTCCTGCCGGAAGTATCGCACAATTTTGGCATGGGCGGGATAGCGGCGTCGGGAACCGCCACGACCCTTGCCCGGACCGGATCGACAGGCTTGGATACCGCCCAAGGAGGAAACCCCATGCCCGTCGATCTCAGAATTGAAGGCCCCGTCGCCAAGGTGGTGCTCAACCGCCCGGAACGCCTGAACGCCCTGACCTGGGAAATGCGCCAGCAATTGCGCGAATATTTCACCGAACTGCGCTTCAACGACGCCATTCGAGCGATCGTCGTCACTGGAGAGGGCAGGGCATTCTGCACCGGCGCCGATGTCGGCGGGATGGAGCGGAAGGACCTGCGAGGCGAACGCGAAAAACTCGCCGGCGGATCGCATCTCTACATGCGTGCTTTGCACGCTATCGAAAAGCCGGTCATCGCCGCCGTCCGCGGGCCAACCGTCGGCATCGGCTGGTCCATCGCCATGGGCTGCGACATGGTCATCGCATCCGAAACCGCCCGATTCTCGCAAATCTTCCGCCGAATCGGTCTCGCCCCAGACGGCGGCGCGATCTGGTTCCTGACCAGGCGCATCGGCATGGCCAAAGCCAAGGAACTTGTCTTCACCGGTCGTTTCGTCGAAGCCGCCGAGGCGTTGTCGCTGGGTTTGGTCAACCAGGTTGTCCCGGATGCGGAACTGGAGGCCAAAGCGGATGAACTCGCCGCCGACCTTGCCGCAGGCCCCACCTTCGCCTTCGGTCTCGCCAAGAAAATGTTCAACATGGCAAACGGCAGCTACGAGGAATTCCTCGAACTCGAAAATTTCGTCCAGCCCCAGCTCGGCCAGACCGAGGACCATCGCGAAGGCGTCGCCGCCTTCAAGGAAAAACGCAAACCCGCCTTCAAGGGCCGCTGACCCATGCCCAGCATCGACATAGACGGCCGCCCCATCCACTACGCCGAGGCTGGCGAGGGCCCGCCATTGGTGCTGGTCCACGGCACCCTGCTGGATCAGCGCTACTGGGCGCCGCAAATGAAGGCCTTCGCCGCCCGCCACCACGTTTACGCAATCAGCATGCTCGGCTGCTGGCCTACGACGTGGAACGGCGAGGATTTCACGATCGCCCGCCATACCGCCGATGTCGCCGGTTTCATCCGATCAATCGGTGGCCGAGCGCATCTGCTGGGCCATTCGCGGGGCGGGCACATAGCCTTCCGCGTCGCCAGCCAACACCCGGATGTCGTGGATGCGCTGATCCTGTCCGAACCCGGCGGCGACTGCGACGAGAGCCTCGGCGGCAAACCGGCCCAACCCAACGCCTTCAACGCCGTGGCCGAACACATCGCCGCCGGCCGTATCGACGAAGGCCTGCGCCAGTTCGCCGACCGAGCCTACGGGCCCGGAACCTGGGACGAATGGCCGGAGGTCAATCGGCAACGCCACCGCGAAAACGCCCCATCGATGCTGGGTCAGGCGCATGAAAACCGGAAGCCCTATAGCAGGACCGCCGCACAGTCGGTCCGAGCGCGCACGCTGCTGTTGCTCGGTGGCGATACGCAACCCAGTTTCGTTGCCAATGTCGATGCTCTCGCCGGCGCCATCCGGCAGGCAAGGCGCGTAACGATCCCCGGCACGACCCACGATCTCAGCAACCAGAACCCCGCGGCCTTCAACGCCGCGGTATTGGATTTTCTGGCTGAATCATGAAGCGCGCCGGGGTGCGCCTCCGTTACGACCAGTGCCCGTCCATCCAGCTCCAACCGCCGGACACCTGGACCCATTGGCCAGGAACCCATGCGCTGGATCCCGGAGGAACCGCGCCATAGTGCCCGCGCTCCCACATCCAGGGGTCAGGCCCATTGGTGAAGCGCCAGTGTCCGGTCTGCCAGACCACCGGTGAGGCCGATGGCGGCGGTGGCGGCACCAACTCCGACTGGGGCGGTGGCGGCGGATTGGGGACCGTTGCCACCATTGTTGCGCTGCCGCCGGGCTGCACGATCATCGTCTGGGGTGGTGGCGAGGCACATGCCGACAGCGCCAGCACGACTAAAGCGGGTGCGATCGCGAACGTTCGAAAGGATCGGATTGTAAAATCGGGACTCATATCGATGCTTCCTTGATCTGATGGTTCAGTGGCATCAGCTCTGCCAATGGCCGTCGACCCAATTGTATCCACCGGAAGAATATTGATCCCAGTGGCCGGGAACCCAGACTGCGTTCGGCTGTGGGCCCTGGACGTAGCGACCGTCCATCCACTGCCAGTTCCCGTCCACCCAAGCCCAGCGGCCCGCTTGCCAGGACAAGGTGCCGCCCGGGGACGGCGGCGGCATGGTTTCAACCCGAACCGGCGGCGGTGCGGTGGGTGCAATGATGATGGTAGAGGGCTGCGCATACGCCGGTAGCGCGATGGCCAGGGCCGTCAGCCCGGCGAAGGCCAGTGAAAGATAGCTACGATTGGACATGGTCGGATCTCCATTTGCTTGAAATCGATTGTTCGCACTGCTTCATCGAAGCAGGCGAAGTCCTCAGGCAGCCAAGCCACCTTACATTGCTAGAATGGTGTGCGACCTCGGCAAAACCACCGATTCAAAGGTTTATTCATGGCCAGTAGGTATATTCCGCAGAAAATGGTGGTCGTTACAACCAGCCCTAGAAATCGGGATTCTAACGAAACAGCGCACAATACAGCACGAACCCCAGCACGCAGCCGACATACACAACGGTCGCCACCAGCCGTATCCAATATCCGTAGGGGCGCAGCGGCGGTATCACGCCCGACCCGAGCAACGCCGCCATGGTGGCGAAGCTCAAAACCTGCCCGGCCTGCATTTCACCCGGTGTGATGGCCCTCAGGAAATCCATGCGTTAACCTCCGCTATCGCATAACCTCAAGGCACGATCCGATGCTTGGCAATCCCCCCATCCTGACCATTCACCGCGGCCACCGTCGCCCCGATCCGGCCCTGGTCGCCCGCTTCCGCGGCGCGCAGACATCTCATCTCTGCGATGTGATGGAGGGACGGGGCGCCCTGGACTACACAATCAAGCCGCTGGACCCCGCCAACGCGGTCTTCGCCGGCCCCGCGCTCACCGCTTTCGCCTACCCCGCCGACGTCGCCGCCATGTTCGGCGCCGTGCATGAGGCACAGTCAGGCGACGTGATCGTGCTCGCGAATGACGGGTTCACCCGGACTGCGGTGTTCGGCGATCTCGCTGCCGGGGTGATGAAGAACAAGGGGGTGGCGGCGTTTGTCACCGACGGTCTCGCCCGCGACAAAGCTGGGATCGTGGCGACCGGTCTGCCGGTATTCTGCCGTGGCATCCAACCCAACTCCCCCGCCCTGAATGGACCCGGCATCGTCGGCGCGCCGATTACCCTCGGCGATGTCTATGTTCGCTCCGGCGACGTGATCGTGGGTGACGCCGATGGCGTGGTCGTGGTCCCGTACGAACAATTGGAACTCGTGCTGGAACGCCTCGAGCAGGTTCGCGCAGCCGAAAAACGGACCGAGTCGCTGGTCCGCGAAGGCGCGACCATGCTGGCCGGTCCCGCCAAGGTGATCGCCCAAGCGACGATCATCGAGCACGCCGTGGAATGAGGCTTGCCACCCCAGACGATCGTCCAGCCGTCGAAGCGGTAGTCTTCGCCGCTTACGCCCCGTACGTGCCAGGCATCGGACGCAAGCCGGGGCCGATGCTCGACGATTACGCCGCATTGATCGCCAACGGCCAAGTCCATGTCATCGAGCACGATGGCATCGTCACAGCCATCCTGGTCCTGATTCCCCAGGAGCGATCCATGCTCCTGGACAACGTAGCCGTATCCCCCGGGGCGCAAGGTCTCGGCCTCGGGCGGAAGCTGCTGGAATTCGCCGAGCAGTCGGCCGTGGCGGCAGGCTATCGGTCGATTGAGTTGTATACCAATGAGGCGATGACCGAGAACATCGCGCTCTACACTCGCATTGGTTACGTCGAAACGCGGCGCGCCGTGGAAAAGGGGTTGCGCCGGGTTTACATGACCAAATTCCTGTAGACGGCATGACATTAATTTTACCAAATTGTGACAATACACCAAATTATATTTTTGATGGATATTTTCAAATTGGGATTTTCAGGCAGTCAGCGCGCTGATACTCTCCGGATTACAAAATTCTTAATTACAGTGCCTTGGATATTCACGAATTCTTAACCCCGGTCTGGGAGTGGGTGCGGCATGAACAGGATGGAATACGCATCGACATCGAAGATCATTCCGGTTCTGACGATGTCGCCGTTCACCGGCGTCAATCATGCCATACTCGGCGCCGCCGCCGCGCTGACCCATTTCCCGCCAATCGAAACAAGGCCGGTGCTCCCGGAATATCTCGTCCGCGAATTCAAAGAAGTGATCGGCGCTTACCCTCATACCATGGCCGGAATAGCCCCGCTCATCGCCGAAACCTCGGATATGCTGCGGAGCAAACTCAGCTTCCTCGACGGCATCGACCCGTTCGCGTCCCATATCGTGATGAACCCCGGCGGCGGTGCACGCCGAATCCTGCAAAGCCTCACCCTGAAGCACCTGTTGCCCAACGCGTTTCTGGTCGGATTCAACTATCCCGGTTGGGCGGAGCATCTGTTCGATCTGACCGTGATCAATCCCTCCAGCCCTGGCGCTCGGCCTATCCGTCGCCGCTTCTGGAAGTTGATGCGGTTCCCAATCATATATCCTCGGACAAATTGGCCGAAGCGCGCCTGCGATGGCGTGCCAAGCTGCGAACCGCAAGCCGGCCCTTGATCGCGGCGTTGATCGGGGGAGACATCGGCAAGAAAAACAAGACGAATTACCACCCGTTCACGCTGGATCACGCGCGTGAGCTGATCCGCCAAATACGCTTGGCCGCCACCGACGCGGATGCCGACGTCGCGATCACCACCAGCCGGCGCACGCCGGTCGAAGTCGTGGCCTTGCTGCGGACCGAAATCGAGGCGCAGGATCGCCCACTCGCCAAGTTCGCTTACTTCCCCGGAATCGATGCGGAACCCAATCCCTATATGGGGCTTCTGGCGTCCGCCGACGCCCTGATCGTCACCCCCGACAGCATGTCGATGCTGTCTGAGGGCATCGATTCCGGCATTCCGGTCTATACGGTCCCGCTCCCAGGCTTGCTGCGGAAGGAGCACGTCCAACTATACGATTTCCTGATCCGCAATCGCTACATCACCGAACTGCCGGCCACGGTGCGTTTCGGCACGGGCAAGCCGATCAGGGCGGCGAACGTCGTCGCCGACACCATTCGCACCCTCATGCCACGGGTTATGTGGCGATCCGCCGCCTGAAGATCACTGGTTGCCGATACGCCAATCGCGGAGAATACTGCGGGTTGCCACCAGGAAGGACCCGCCATGGACATGATCGCCCCCGATCACCTGATCCGCGACGAAGCGAGGCTGAATGCCCTCTATGGGGAGATCTCGCCCGGCGCCATCGCCAAGGAGATCGACTATATCCACCCCCACTACCGCGCGATGATCGAAGTCTCGCCCTTCGCCGTCCTGGGGACCAGCGGTCCGGGGGGGCTGGATGTTTCTCCACGCGGCGATCCCGCCGGCTTCGTCCATGTTCTGGACGACAAGACCGTGCTGATCCCGGACCGCCGAGGCAATAATCGCGCGGACAGCCTGCGCAATATCATCCACGATCCCCGCGTCACCCTCCTTTTCCTGATCCCTGGTGTCGGCGAAACGCTGCGTATCAATGGATCGGCGGTTATTTCGGTCGATCCGGCGCTTCTGCAACGCTTTCCGTTCCGCGGCACACTGCCCCGAAGCGTGATCGTCGTGACCGTGGACCGTATCTATTTCCAATGCCCCAAGGCCGTCGTCCGTTCCGAACTCTGGAATCCGGAGAAGCATGTTTCCCGTAAGTCCCTGCCCAGTACCGGCACGATCCTGGCGGATATCTCTGCCGGCACCGTCGGCGGCGAGCAATACGACCGGGAATACCCCGAACGGCTAAGGACGACCCTGTACTGACGGCTGCGGCTGATCCGCCGACGGAGAAAACGGCTGGGTCGCCGCGGCCGGATTCAAGCCCTTCCGGCAGACATCGAACACATCCAGCGCCTTGGCGCTGCCGGTCAGGCCGTTCGCCCAAGGAGGCTCATTCCCCTCCCGAAAGAGAATCCGCATCTGCGACCCCGCTCGGAGGCTGACCATGAACAGGATGGTCTGGTCGAGCGGCAGATCCACCGAAATCTCCTGCCCCGATCCCGAACCCTTCACGGGCACCTGAGGACCGCCGTCGAACTGAACCTGGATACCGATCGCGGTACTCGGCGGAATCGTCCAACTGTCCTTTCGCAGACGCAAGACCGTGCCAGTATCGCCCGCGTATTGAACGATTGCGAGCCGCCGCGTCTCCGCGCCCTCGGTCCGCATCCCGCACACCGCCTTGTTGTCCGGATCGGTCCCGCTGAACACGGTCCAATGCCCCGAAACGGCCAGCGCATGCACGTCTGCCGAAGTCGGCGGGGCGCACAACAGCGCGACCCCCGCCAGCCCAACAAGGACTAAACCCCGTCTCGGCACAAATTCTCTCCAGCCACCGTCAGTAGCGGTACGGACCGCTTGGCGGCGGCTCTTCCTGGTAGGGGCCGGGGCCATAGCCGGGACCATAGTAAGCCGGGGGCGGCGGTGGAGGCGGCGTCGTCGCAATGCCCGTTACCGCACCGGCCGCGCCACCGATCAGCGCACCGGTCAACGCGCCGCGCCCACCGCCCAACGCGCCACCGATCAACGCGCCGCCGCCAGCACCGATTGCCGCGCCGCCCAGGGCGCGCTGGCCGGGATCGTAGGGGTTGGTGCAGGCCGCGAGGGATCCCGCAAGCGCGGCGGCGATCGCGATGTGTCGAACGATACCCATGGCTCTTGTTCCTTTTCCTTTGGCGGCACAGTCCGGCTGCCCCGGTGAAGTGGTACATTGGGTGTGAGGCGCTGTCATCAAGCTCGCGCTTTAACGATTGCGAGAGCATCAACACCGGCTTCAACGTCCCCAATCCGAAATTCTTCGCTCCCAGTCGGGGAATTTGCCAAATCGGCCCAGCTTGCCCCAAGCTGAAGGCCGCATCCGCACATTTCCGTGACGACCGGGAGCACATCGCTTGAAAAGCCGCTACGGGATGGAAATCCGAACCGCCACAGCGGCGGATGCGCCGGGGGTCGCCGAGCTACTGGCTGCCGGCGGGCGGGATATCGCGCCACGGGCACTCGCCGACCGTCTGGATGCGATCCGTCGCGATGCGGGTGCCGCACTGATCGCGCTCGAATGGGGCCCGCCCAGTGGCGTGGTGCTGATCCACTGGTACCACACGCTGACCGCCGATCAGCCCACCGCGCAGATCGCAACATTGTTCGTGGGCCCGGATAGCCGCCGCCGCGGCATCGGCCGAGCACTGCTGAAAGCCGCCTCTCAGGCCGCGCGTGTCGCCGGGTGTGGAGCGCTTGAACTGCGAGCGGATGCGGATGATTTGGACTTGGCGGCTTTCTGCCGTTCGACCGGCTTCACCGAAGCGGGACATGTTTTCGCCCGCGCGCTGCGGAAAGGGTGAGGACGATTATCTTAGCAGACGCCCCCCTTACCTCACTCTTACCGTCGCACTGGCTCGCCGCCCTGCCGCATCCACCACCGTCACTCGCACGAACCCCGGCCCATCCGGTTGCCAGAACGGCACTGTGGCCCAGCGCGGCACCGCCACCGGAACCCCGTTCACCGACCATCGATACGGCGGCGTCCCGCTGTTCGCCTCCAGCTTCATCGGCCCCCGCGTCCCATTATCCAACGTCAGATCGATCTGTGCCCCATCCGGTGGATACTGAATCCGTGGCGGCGACACATTGCCTGGCATGTGCGTGCTGTCCCGGTCGGCAAACCGCCGCAACCCCAACGGCACCGGCGCCGAAACCGCATCGCTCGCCACCGCCGGTGCCAGCGGATCCGCTTCCGTCTCCGCCGGCAACCGGTCGAACACTGCGTACAGTATCGGCGCCGCCGTATTCCGCCCATAAGCCCCCGGCCGAGGCGTTCCATCTGCTCGCCCGGTCCAAACCCCAACCGTCCAACTCGGGCTATACCCAACGGCCCAAGCATCCCGGAATCCGTATGACGTGCCGGTCTTATAAGCGATCGGTCGAGCACCGGCAGCAAGCAACCGCGGCATCCGCCCTTCGGGCGGCGGAGACCCGCGCAAAATGTCCGCGATCATCCGGGCCGCACGCTGCGTCATCAGCGTTCCCGCCTCACCCGGCCGCCCTTCCAAAATATGCAGCGGTGCACTGCGCCCATCATGCGCCAGCCCAGCGTACAGGCGCGTCAGGTCCAGAAGGCTGATCCCCACCCCGCCCAAGGCCAACGGCAATGACGGAGAAACGTCGTTTGCCGGAAAATCCAGTCGTACCCCCACATCCCGCAACGTCGCCGCCAGCCGCCCCGGCCCGACCCGATCCAGCAGCAGGATCGCCGGCACATTCAGCGACTGTTGCAATGCGTACCGAGCGGAAACCTGCCCATGAAAGCCCCGGTCGAAATTCTCGGGCGCGTAGTCGCCGATCCGGATCGGCCGGTCCTCGACCAGACTGTCCGGCAGCAGCGCCAGATCGTCAAACGCGAGCCCGTAGATGAACGGCTTCAACGCCGACCCTGGCGAACGCCGCCGCCGCGCCAGATCCAGATAGCTGCGCGCCCCGCCAACCCAGGCTCGGATCGAGAAATCCCGGTTGTCGACGACAAGAATCGCGATGTCCCCGCCGTCCGTCATTCCCGCGGTCGCATCTTCGGCCAAATGCTCGATCGCCGGCTGTATGTGTGAATCCAGCGTCGTGCGAACCGGCCGCGCCCCGTTCCCTGCATACCGATCCGCCACATGCGTCGCATACCGAGGAAAAGCGCGCCGCACGGCGATCGCAGGCGGTGGCGTTTCCTGGTCCGCCGCGGGAATACGCGCCTCCTGGACCAACCGCTCGAGCACCCGCTGGGCCGCGGCGATCGATGCCGCCGGATGCCGATCCGGGCGCAGCGCCGCCGGCCGTTGCGGCAGCGCCACCAGGATGGCCGCCTCGCCAGGCGTCAGTTTCGTCGGCTCATGGCCAAACCATGCCAGTGAGGCTGCCCTCACCCCTTCCACATTCCCACCAAATGGCGCGAGCGTCAGATACATCGACAGGATTTCGTCCTTGTCGAACCGTTCCTCCAGTTGCAATGCCCGCAGTGAATCGCGAATTTTTCCCAACAACGACCGCCGATGCGGTTCCAGCAGCCGGGCGACCTGCATCGTCAGCGTCGACCCGCCCGATACGATCCGCCCATTCCGTGCCAACTGCCAGGCTGCGCGTGCTGCCGCCATTGGATCGACACCGAGGTGATCTCGGAACCGATGGTCTTCGGCCCCAAGCAACATATCGATGTAATGCGAATCCACCGCCCCCGGCCCCGTGGCCAGCCGCCACATGCCGTCCTTGGTCGTGGCGACATGCAGAACCGACCCATCGGCTGCCAGCACGACATTGGACAGATCGCGGTACCGCCCCAGATCGGGCGGGAACACACGGTCGAGCACAGGAAGCGCGATCAACACCAGCAGAACGAACAGCAGCACGCGCCGCCTGCGGAACAAGCGGTTGCCCGATCCGGCCACCAGATTACGGCTCCGTCACGTTCACATGCCCCGCGGCGGTGCGGGCCATGACGCCGGGGCGATACATGTCCTCCACGACCGCTTCCGGCAACGTGAACGAGCCCGGCGTAACGGCGCGCACAATATAGGCCACGGTGAATCGACCCTTACGCGCTTCGCTATCCGCGTCCTTGGCGTCGTCCTCGATCCAGGACGGATACCAGTAGGCGTCCTCACCCAAATCCAGCGCCACCACCAGCCGGTCGTCGCGTGCCTCCCGTGCGCGGGGCCGGGTCAGTTGCGGCAGGAAGTCGGGTGCCTGGTCGGGTTTGACGACACCTTCGATCTCCCATCCCGCCGGCAAAAGATCGACTAGCGCGATCCGGTGCACCGAATGATCGGCCGATGCCCCGGTCAGCACCACCATGAACCGCTTGTTCTGCGGAATGTTGGCGGGATCCAACGGCTTGCCATCGGTCGTGAAGTAGCGCTTGGACAGCGTCAGCCCCGCCGCCAGCGCCGGCCCGGCGTCGCGTGGGGAGCCGTGGACGATCACTGTGCGCCACAAATCCTGACCGGTGGGCATGACGCTATAGCCGGCGACAATGTCGGCCGCGGTGGGGTTGAGCACCGCTTGCCCGTGCCCACCCTCGATCGGGCTCCCGTTCACCGACAGACCGACTGCCTTGTCGCCGGCGGTCACTGCATGCGCCGCCACCAGCAGCCAGGATTTCTCCTGCGTGGTCAGCGCGTCCGGCGTTTTGCTCAGCGCTTGCAGGCGCGGCAGGACCGCTCGCACTTCCGGCAGTTGGTCGCTTTCCGCTGCGACCGCCAAAATGCCAGCGGCGTCGCGAATGCGGGACCAATAGCCGGTGCTTTCCCACCATTGCGCGACGAACGGTCGTTGAGCGTTTTCGACCGCGAGGTCCATCGCGTGCACCCCGCGCGAACGATCCCCCAACACCGCCAGCGCGCCGCTGAACTGGGCGAGCGCCATCGGATCGGCAACGGTTGCGTTGTCTTTCGTCGTATCCCAGGCGACCAACGCCGGGCGGACCTGCAGTCCATCATGGATCTGGCGCAGCCGCCCGAGATCGACGCGATGCACCGGCGCCAGCAGCCACGCAGCATAGGCGGCGGCATCTCCCTTGCTGCCCGGTGCGCCGGAGGCAGCCTCGTTGCCACGGAAGATCGCCTCGGCGTTGTTGTAGCCCCGCTCGATCGTCGAGTCGGATACGTCGTAGCCCGCCGCCTTGGCATGTAGCAGGAAGTCCAGCGCATAGAGGTTCAGCCAGTTCGTCGCCAGACCGTCGCCTGCACGCCACAGACCGAAGGTGCCCTCCGGATCCTGACGGTCCACGATCCGGTCGATCGCGTCCTGCACCCGTTTATGCACCGCCAACTTGTCGGCCGAGGGGCTGCTGAACGTCGGGTCGTCAAAATACGTCAACGGAAACGCCGTCGACGACAGTTGCTCCGTGCAGCCGTAGGGATAGCGCCAGAGCGACTGCAACAGCCCCGGCACGTCCACGCCGGCCAGCCGCGCGTAGCTCACCTGCACCGTCGCGCTGCCCGGCACGAACGCATTGGTCAGCACCGGATCGAGCTTGAATGGATCATTCTGCTTCTGCAGCACGACCGATTCCAGCGTGATCGGGTAATGCGCTCCACGTACCGCGATCGACCAGGACCGGTCGATCTTGATAGCGTCCGGCCCGGTCAGGGAGACCGTTACGGTGGCGATCCCCTCGTCGGTCCCAGCGATCGGGAATTTCACGACCTGCCGGTCCTTCGTCTTCAACGTCGCTAGCCAGGGCTTGTAGCCAGGCATCGTCGCGGCCCCGCTGATCGTCAGATCAACCTTGTATGCGCCCGCCGGCCCGTCGAGATTGTCGACCAGCAGCGTCATCGTGCCCTGGTCGCCAGGGGCGAGGAAGCGAGGCATCGCCAGATCGGGCACCACCCGGTCGCGCACCGTCAGCGGCCCCTCGGCCTTGCCGATGGCCGAGTGGCTGTAGGCGATCGCCATCACCCGCAGTTCGCCCTCGAAATCCGGGACGTCGATAGTTACCGTCGCCTTGCCGTCGGAGCCGACCGTCACCGGTCCTTCGAACAGGGACACCGACCTGGTGGGCACCACCGGCAGGCCCTTGCCGCCGAACGCATCGCCGCCGCTGCGGATTTTTCCGACATCGCCCCCGGTGCCATCCAGCAGATGGCCGTAGTCGTCGCGGATATCCAACGCCAGGCGGCGCTGCCCATAATAGAATTTCTCCGGATCGGGCGTCTTGAAGCGGGTCAATTGCAGGATGCCCTCATCGACCGCGGCGAGGGTCAGATAGACCTGTTCCCCGGCCGTCCCGCCCGCGATCGTGACGGGAATGTCGACCTTCTGCCGCGGCGTGACCTTCGGCGGCAGGCTCACGGCCACATTGAACACGTGCGACCCTGGATCGACCCCAACCCAGGCCAGTCCGATCGCTCGGATCGGCATATGTCCGCGTCCACCGTCGGCCGGGCGATAGAGCGAGGCCAGCATGTAGGCCCCGCTGCCCCAATCGGCATTGCTGGCGATTTCGACTGTCGCACCCTCTTTCGGCACGTCCAGTTCCCGCACCTCGAATACCTTATCCCGAGCGACCATGAGCCGGACCTTGCCGGCGAAGGGCGGGACGATGCGGACGCGGACCGTGTCGCCCAGCTTGACCCGATCGTGTTCGACCGTGACGTCGACCTTGTCGGGGGTTTCCGCCGCGCCATCGGTTTGCGACCAGCCGGACGTGAAAGCGTAGCTCGCGAGCATCCCATCGGCGCCTTCCACTACCAAGCGGTAGTCTCCCCAGGTCGCTTTCCAGGTCACCACGCCCGGACGATCCGGCACGTTGTCGAGGTCGCCGGAGATCACAGGCACATCGTTATCGGTCTTGTGATAGGCCCAATGCCCGCCGGACAGATACCAGTCGTAGTGATGCACCTGCTGGATCAGCGTCCAATGCAGGTGCCCAGGCAGCGGTTTGCCGTCGTTGTCGACGGCGACGATCTCGAACCCCGCTTCGTCGCCCTCACCGACCTGATTGTCCTTGAAGCGCGGGCGGATACCGATCATCGCCTTGCCCGGACGGATTGGCAGCGTCACGGTATCGGACGTCACACGTCCCCCGGGTTCCTGCAGGCCCGCGATGATCACCGCTTTCAAAGCGACATTCGGCGGCGGTGTGACGTCCACCTTGCCCGTGGCCACTGAATGGCCCTGATCATCGCTGGTCCCGGCTGTGAGGTCGGACTCGACCGCTTTGAAATCGCCGCCATCGAGTCCGAAATGGAAACCCTGCGCCGATTGCGGGAACGGCGCCGGATCGACGGTGACGTTCATATGCGCCTCCGCCCCCAGCCCCCCGGCGGGTGCGCCGTACAGGAATCGCCCATCGATCGAAACCGAGATCGCATCGCCATGTTGCAAACGGGTCGCGTCGGTGCGCGCGGTCACCTTGATGCGCTGCGGGACGAAATCCTGCACCTCGATGGTGGTCTCACCGATGGTCTTGTCGTCGGCATCGGTCGCCACGATGTGCCATACGCCGCGGCTGGCGCTGTCGGGGAGGTCGTAATCCATCCGGAATCCGCCGGCCGCCTGTGGGGTCAGAACCGAGCGCTTGAACGTCACCCCGTTCGGTCGCTTCAGCGACAGCGTGATCCCGCCGTCGTCGATCGACGCGCCAACCCGGTCGCGCAGCAGCGCCATCGCATGAATATGCTCGCCCGGACGATAAATCCCCCGGTCCGTGTAGACGAAGGCATCCAGCGGCCCATGCACGTCGCGCCCCGCCACGCCGCGATCCGATAGATCGAACGCGGCCTGCGTAATATCGAGGATCGCCAGGTCCGAGTCCGGCCCGTGTGCCACGACCACCGCGGCGCTTGCAGCACCAGTGCCGCGCATCAGGCCAGGCGGCAGCACGACCTGCCCAACGGCATCGGTGGTACCCTTGCCGAGGATCTGGCTGTCCTTCGCCTGCAATTCGATCTCTATCCCCGCGAGCGGCAGCGCGGTCCCGAGGGAGCGGGCGAAGACGTGCAACCCGTCGGCGGCGGTGACCGTGGTCAGCGCGATATCGGTCTCGACAACCACCTGCGCGGCGAATTCCTCGGTCTCGGTCCGTTGCCACAAATATTGCTTGTCCGCCGCTCTGGGATGCAGACCGACGGCGTTGGCCGCGACGATCACGTACACGCCGGGTTTGCGCGGCTGGCTGGCCTGCGCCAACGGAAACGCCGTGTGCACGACCGTATTGCGCACGCCACGGGTTTCCATCGTGCCGGACCAGACCGGACGGGCGGATTGGTCCACGAACTCATTCAAATTGTACTGGTAGCTCGGCGTATCCGTCCGCAGCGACTTCAGCATGCTCGGCGCCAGCCGGTCGCCGACGCGCAGGACCTCGATCGCGACGGTGTCCACATTCACCGTGTCGAGCGTCACGCCCGCCGCCGCGGCATCCCGACTAAGGATAAAGCCCGAACCGCCAAATCCCACCATCTTCGGCCGGTCGCCGAAATCGAGCGCAGTGGTAACCGCGGCGCCGATCTTGCTGCCGTCGCGCGCGGGCAGGCCGGCGGCGATCTCGATCGTGTATTTTTTTGCGAGCGCGAAGCCCTCGATGCACAACGCGCGGTCCTTCACGGCGAACTGGGCGTCTGGTGCCGGGGTGATTTTGACGTAGTCCTGGTAGTGCACGTCCGGGCGCGGATCGAGCTCGCGCGTGAAATTCAGGCAGGCGCCGGGACGGGGTTTGGTCAGATCGGTGATGACCCGGATGAAACCGAACGGCGGCGGCGGGGGCGGCGGGGCAGGGGCCGCGACAGGCGTTGGCGCGGGGGCGGGGGCGGGCGCGGCGACGGGGGTCGGCGCGGATACGGGTGTCGCAGGCGCCACCGGACCGGTCGCCGCAATGGGAGCCGGCGCCGAAGCGGCTGGGGCCGGCGTTGGCGCGGCAGGTGGTGCACTCGCCACCATCGCGGGCGTGTCTTTGTGAGACCCTCCATGCATCTGCCAGGTGATGACCATGCCGGCGATGACAAGCAGCAGCGCCACGGTGAAGAAGCCTGACAGACGTTTCATGATGTGAGACCCGAGGAGACAGAGGGCGTTTCGCAATAGCACGTTAGCGCATCACCCCAGGCCAATCATAGCGCCCATGCACCGGTGCCCAATCACACTGCGATGATCGAACACCGGCACAGCCGATCGGGGGGGAGTGCCGCGCCGTCGCAACTGACGCTACAATGCGACCATGCGCTATATCTCCACCCGCGGGCAGGCGCCTGCCCGCGACTTCGCCGATGTCCTCCTCGCTGGCCTCGCCGAGGATGGCGGGCTGTTCGTGCCCGAATCCTGGCCGCATTTCTCCCCCGCCGACTGGCGGGCCATGCGCGGCCTACCGTACCATGCCCTTGCCGCCCGGGTGATGCAGCCCTTCGTGGGGGAGGCTATCCCCTTCGAAACGCTCTCGCGCATCTGCGAAGATGCCTATGCCGGCTTCGGCCACCCGGCCGTCGCACCGCTGGTGCAGTTGGATACCAATTTATTCACCCAGGAGCTGTTTCACGGCCCGACCCTCGCCTTCAAGGATATGGCGATGCAGGTCCTTGGCCGCCTGTTCGATTATGTGCTGACCATGCGCGATGCGCGCGTGACCATCGTCGGCGCGACGTCCGGCGACACCGGCTCCGCCGCGATCGAGGCATGCGCCGGCCGCGAACGCGTCGATATCCTGATCCTGCATCCGCATGAGCGCACCAGCCTCGTCCAACGCCGCCAGATGACCACGGTGCACGCTCCCAACGTCGGCAACATCGCGCTGGAGGGCACGTTCGACGAGTGCCAGGACATGGTTAAGGCCATGTTCGCCGACACCGCGTTCCGGTCCGAGGTCCACCTGTCGGCCGTCAATTCCATCAACTGGGCCCGCATCGCTGCGCAGATTCCCTATTACGTCGCCGCCGCGTTGGCGCTTGGGGCGCCGGAGCGGGAGGTCGCGTTCAGCGTGCCCACCGGCAATTTCGGCAATATCCTCGCCGCCTGGGCGGCGCGGCGCATGGGCCTGCCGGTCGCCCGCCTGATCGTCGGATCGAACCGCAACGACATCCTGTTCCGCTTCCTCGAACACAACGACATGTCGATGGTGCCGGTCGAACCGTCGCTGTCGCCAAGCATGGATATCCAGGTCAGCTCCAACTTCGAGCGGTTGCTTTTCGAATTGTTGGATCGGGACCCGGCCGTCTTGCGGCAAACCATGCGTACCTTTCGGGAGACGGGGCGGATGCCGGTTTCCGACACCGTATGGCACCGGGCGCGTGCCGTGCTGCACGGTTTCCGCCTGGACGACGCGGGGACCGAGGCGGAGATCCGCCGCCTCCACGCGGCCTGTGGCTACCTCGCCGATCCCCACACCATCATCGGCATTGCCGCCGCCCGGGCGCACGCGCCAGGTCAGGGGATACCCACAGTGACCGGCGCGACCGCCCATCCCGCCAAATTCCCCGATGCGATGGAACGGGCAACCGGCCATCGCCCAGCTTTGCCGCCGCGCATGGCCGATCTGTTTCAGCGCGAGGAGCGGTTCGACATCATGCCCAACGATCTGCCTGCCGTG
This sequence comes from uncultured Acetobacteraceae bacterium, assembly GCA_903877125.1. Taxonomy (GTDB): domain Bacteria; phylum Pseudomonadota; class Alphaproteobacteria; order Acetobacterales; family Acetobacteraceae; genus Rhodopila. The sequence continues at coordinate 18,148 of CAIRCM010000040.1, forward strand.
CAGGCCAAGGTCCGGGCACTGGTAGGGCGCAACATGGAAAGCGGTGCCTGACCAGGCAGTGGGCCTTGCCGCAAACAAACGCCCCCTTGCAGCGACGCGAATCGACCCTTTACGCTACCCGTCGTGGCTAGCCCCGAGTGAATCCACAATATTTCGGATTCATGAACGCTCGCGGTGAATCGCCACGCTCGGCCTCCAACCACGGGAGACCCATGATGTCAGCGTCCTTGAGCCTGATAGAGGCCCCAGCGGCCAACCCCCTCGATCTGATGGAACAAATCGTCACCGCCAACGATTGGGTATTCGACCGCCGCGGCGATTCGGAACTGGCCGCGGAGGCACCCGGCAAATGGTGCGACTACGGCCTTTACTTCAATTGGTCGCATGAAATCAGTGCCATGCACTTCACCTGCACCTTCGATCTGAAAGTGCCGGACAAACAACGCCCAGCGTTGTACGAGCTGCTCGCCCTCGCCAATGAACGCCTGTGGATCGGGCATTTCGGCTTGGAGACGGACGATGGCATGCCCTCCTTCCGCCATGCCGTGCTCCTCCGCGGCGCACGAGGCGCGTCCGCCGAAAGTCTGGAAGACATGATCGACATCGCCATCACCGAGTGCGAACGATTCTTCCCAGCCTTCCAGTTCGTCCTCTGGGGTGGCAAAACCCCCACCGAGGCATTGCAAGCCGCGATGCTGGAGTGTGTGGGCGAGGCATAACGATGGACAAAATCCCGGCGATTCTTCTGGTCGGCTGTGGCCGGATGGGCAGCGCGATGCTCTCCGGCTGGCGCGAACAGGGCCTTGAACCCTCCTACGCGGTCGATCCCGCGCCGCAGGCTTCCGGATTTGCGGGGCCGGATATGACCGTGGTGACCGACGCCGCCGCCATCCCCGCCGGGTTTGCCCCCGCCGCGGTCGTGCTGGCGGTGAAGCCGCAGGCCGCCAACGACACCCTGCCAGCCTACGCCCGCTTCGCCGGCAAGACCGTGTTTCTATCCATCATGGCCGGCCGCACCATCGCCGGTATCCGAACACTGCTCGGCGAACAGGCCGCCATCGTCCGCGCCATGCCCAACACCCCCGCCGCCGTCCGCCAGGGCGTCACCGTCGGTTGCCCCAGCCCGCTGGTCTCCGTCGAACAACGCGCTCTATGCGATCGGCTCCTCCAAGCCATCGGCAAGGTCGCCTGGGTTTCGGACGAAAATTTGATCGATCCCGTCACCGCCGTGTCCGGCAGCGGCCCAGCCTATGTGTTCCTGCTGGCGGAATTGATGGAAGCCGCTGCGATCGAGCAAGGCATCCCCCCGGACTTGGCGCGCCTGCTCGCGCGCCAGACCGTATCGGGATCCGGCGCGCTGCTGGCCGCCAGTTCGGAGGATGCCGCGACCCTGCGCGTCAATGTCACCAGCCCCGGCGGAACCACCGCGGAGGCGCTGCGGGTGCTCATGGAGCCCGGCGCGCTGCCAAAATCCATGAGTGAGGCCATTGCCGCCGCCACCCGCCGGTCTCGCGAATTGGCGGGCTGAACGCCGGCCCGCGCCGGTCGCGACGGATGGGACGATCGCGGGTTAAAAGAACACGAACGCCCGCACCACCACGTTCTTCCGGCACGGCGCATCGAGCGGTACGGTCGGGTCGATGCAGGCCGTGTGGAACGAATACCGCGACACCGACCCATCGGTGACCGAATCGTAGCACTTCAACATCGACACCTCGTTCGGCTTCTGCTGCGGGAACCAGTACCACTCATGCTCGGGGCGATAAGTAAAACGCGTGGTCTCGCCAACGCGGTCGTCGTAAATTCGATAGTTGGTCATGTAAGGCTGGTCGGCGAAGGACGGCCATGCCGCTAACACGAACGGGAACTGCTGGACCGTCTCCATCGGCTTGGCGAGGTTGATCGACACGAACCGGCGAGACATTTTCGCGTCGGCCTCTTCCTCGGTGTAGTGCTGCTCCCGGCCGAAGTTCCGCAGGTTCCTGGTCAGCAACTCGCGGCAACGCACCCGGCCGCTGTTATCGTTCAGATCGTTATGCACCAGCGTGGCGTAACGCGCGTTCACCCCCGGGTTCTTGTTGTCCTGGTCTTCGGTGCGATCGCCTTTGTAGTCCTTGTCGAAGACGTCGTGGTTGTAGACCAGCGCGTCCGACGCATCGGGAAAGAAGTCGAGCAGGAGTTTCTCGATCTCAGGGTAGAACACGCGCTCGACTTCCGCCGAATCATAGAAATTCGTACACTTCGAGTCTTCGAGATACGCCAGTGACAGGCCCAGCTTATCCATGCATTCGGGTGTGTCCGGACGCAGGCCGGGGTAGTAGTCGCCGATGCGCCGCGCGTCGCGCATCGTGTGTGGGAACCAAAGATCGCGGCGCTTGTTGTCGGTTTCGTTCTGCCGCAGGATTTTCGCCATCTCCGCCCGAGCCGGGTCGCGCCAGACGGCGTTGGAAGGGACGACGGAATAGGTCGGGCGCTCGTATACGGTGTAGGGCATTGGCAGCGCCAGACCGCCTTCGGGAGCCTTGATAGCGTTGTTCTTGCGAATGTAGTCGGCGCATTCCTCGAATTTCCGGAACGCGGGGCCCCATTTCGTCATGACGGGCCCGCCGGGCGGTGCTTTCTCGATCATCTCGATCACGCGCGCGCTCTCGCCCTCGGCGATTTGGGCCAGCGCATCGTTCAGTGCCGTGGTGGTGCCCGCGTCCCCGTTCTGGTCGAACGACATATAGGACAGGCCACCATTCGCCGCGATCGGGGGCGGCTGGCCGGCCGTGCGCTCCAGCTGCGGCACGTAGGGCGTCCAGGTTTTTGTCGTGTCTGCTGAGATATCTTGGGCTTTGACGGCGAGCTGGTTCATGGCAATCCTCCAATTTTTCTGCGTTCAGCGTGGCACGATACGCTCGCACCTTCCAGACCTCGGCTAGATCGACGGGTTGAAGTAGGTCGGGTCAAGATCGTTCAGAGCCTGCTCCATCGTTTCGGACGGGTGGGCCGGTGTCGGCGAGCGCATGGTTTTGGCCGGCACACCCGCGACGGTAGTGTGCGCGGGCACCGGCCGCAGCACGACCGACCCGGCGGCGATCCGTGCGTTTTCCCCCACGGTGATGTTGCCAAGGACCTTCGCCCCAGCCCCGATCATCACGCCAGAGCCGATCTTCGGATGACGATCCCCGCCTTCCTTGCCCGATCCGCCCAAGGTGACCGCGTGCAGGATCGAGACGTCATCGCCAATCACCGCCGTTTCCCCAACGACGAGGCCCGTGGCATGATCCAGAAAGATGCTCGCCCCAATCCTCGCGCCGGGATGAATGTCGGTCTGAAACACTTCCGATGAGCGGCTTTGCAGGTACAGGGCGAAATCGCGCCGGCCGTTGGTCCAGAGCCAATGACTGAGCCGGTGGGTCTGAAGCGCGTGAAACCCCTTGAAATACAGCAGCGGCTCGATAGCGCGATGGCAGGCTGGGTCCCGGTCGAGAACAGCGGCGATGTCGGCGCGCATCGCGGCCGGTATTTGCGGGTTCGCTGCGGCGGCTTGCCGGAAACCGTCGATGATCCGAGCGGCGGAGAGAATATCGTTCTGTAAACGGGCCGCCACCCGGTGAAATATCGCACTTTCCATATCCGGCTGCTCCGCGATCGTTTCCCGAAACAGCTTGCCGAGGAACGGTTCCGCTCGGGATGCCTCCGTCGCCTCCTGTCGCATGCGCTCCCACAGCGGATCGTGCGGTGTCCGGTGTTGCGCGAATGCGTTGGGAAACCGGACAGCTGGGGCGTCTGTCGCTTTCGACATCGGGGTACCCGTCCATGAAATCAGGCCGATTTCTGGGGAAATCTGTCACCCAGCCACGAGACCTGAATGTATGGCTGGGGTGGGAGGGATCGAACCTCCGTATGACGGAATCAAAATCCGTTGCCTTACCGCTTGGCGACACCCCAACGCGAGGCGCGTAAATAGGTCGGTCGGGCCGCCGCGGCAAGCGGCTTATGCAGCGACAGGCGCTCCACCCCAACACCACCAGCCCTCACGCGCCAACGCAGCCGCCGCGTACTGCGCATCCCGTGGGGTTTGGAAGACGCCGAAACAGGTCGCACCGGAGCCGCTCATGCGGGAGAGGAGGCACCTCTCTCGCGAGGATAAAGCTGCCAGAACCTCACCGATCACCGGGCGTATGGCGATGGCAGGGCGTTGAAGGTCGTTGGTCGTGTGAGTCAGCGCCTTCGCCATGTCCGCGGCGGTATGCCAAGTGGCAGGCAGTTCGGCCTCCCCGGAGAAATCGCCGCTGCGTGCGCGAAACACGTCGGCCGTACTCAACGCGATGCCTGGATTGACCAGCACCAGCCCATATTCCGGTAGATCGGGCGCGGGACCGAGCTGTTCGCCGACGCCGCGCATCCGTGCAGGTCGCCCGGCCAGACAGACCGGGACATCCGCGCCCAGGCGCTCAGCCAGGTGGTGTAGCGTGGCGAGATCGACGCTGACGCCCCAGAAACGGGACAGCAGTCGCAACGCCGCCGCCGCATCAGCCGATCCGCCACCAATACCCGAGGCGACCGGCAGATTTTTTTCCAGCACCAGCGCCGCCTTGGCTTCCACGCCCGCCGCTTCGGCAAGCAGCCGCGCGGCGCGGAGCACGAGATTGTCGGATTCGCCGTCGAGGCCGGCGGCGAATGGACCGGTCACGCGCAGCGACAGCGCATCCGCAGCCTCGGCGTGCAGCACATCGCCCACGCCAGCGAAAGTCACAAGACTGTCCAACAGGTGGTAGCCATCCGCCCGCTTGCCAGTGATTTGCAGGAAGAGATTGATTTTCGCGGGTGCGAATTCGCTCGGGCTCACGGGGTCGGCGAGTCGTTCTGCAGTTTGGCCTGGAGCTTGGGAATGTCCTCGGGCGACGGATTCAATGTCAATGCGCGCCGCCATTCATACCGGGCTTCCAGCTTGCGTCCCGCGGCGAAGTAGACATCGCCAAGATGAGCGGTGATGGTGGAATCCTCGGGTTCCAACTCGACCGCATGCTCCAGCATGCGGACCGCGCCCGCGATGTCGCCCTGGCGGTACATCACCCAGCCAAGGCTATCGGTGACCGCACCGTCGTTTTGGCGGGCCTCCGACGCGGTTTGGAGCATGGCGCGGGCTTGGGCGAGGTTGCGACCCATTTCGGCCCAAGAATAGCCTAGGTAGTTCAGGACGAAGGGTTGGTTGGGAAGCAGTTGCAAGGCCATTTTCAGGTCGGCCTCGGCCAGCGGCCACTTGCCGGACCGTTCATAGGCGACGCCGCGTTGGTAAAAGACCAGCCAGTCCGATTTTTGCGGTGTGTCGACCATTGCTATGGCTTTGCTGTAGGCCGCCACCGCTTCGTCGAACCGGTTATTGACCCGCAGGACATCGCCCAGCTGAATCTCGGGCAACGGGCTGGCCGGATAGTCGGCGGCCAAGCTTTTCAGCGCCACAATGGCTTCGTCGGTCCGTTTGAGCTGAGCCATCAGTGCAGCCCGGCGCATGCGTGCCATCGCGATCAGCGGATCGCGCGGGGACATCGCCTCGACCGACTTGAGCGCCAGTTCGTAATGCTTTTGCAGACTAAAGATTTCTTCCTGCAGCAGCCGCGCGGCGGCGAACTCGGGCTTCACGCGGAAGGCGAGGTCGAGCATCAGAAGCGAAAGGTCGTTCTGATCCTGTGACCGCAACGCAGCGGCCATCGCGACATAGGTCTCGGCCAGACCGTCGCTGACGCTGTTGACCGGGCGGTCCTGCAAATGGGACAGCACGTCGGGCAGCGCCATCAGGACTTCCGGTGACCGGGAGGCAACGGCCGTCACGAGCTTTTTGCCGATCTCCGCCTGACCGTTGCGTGCCATCCAGCTCCCGAGCACCTGCGCCAGCCGCAGATTGCTGTCCGACGCGTTGCCTGAAACCGCCTCATAATAGCGATTGGCTTCTTCTCTGCGGTTGGCGAGGTCGGCGATCATCGCCGCATGGAGGGCGAATATGCCCCGGAAGCGGGGGTTTTCGGCGTAGGGGCGCAGGGTTTCCAGCGCGGCGTCGGTATTGCCGCCGCCTTGTTGCGCCCAGGCGACCAGCAGCGGTTGCAGCAACTGGGTCAGGCCTTCGCGCGGCAGGGCATGATAGCGTTTCTCGGCCGCGCTCCAGCGTCCGGCGCGCATGTCCTCGTCGGCCATCACCAATTGGGCGATCTGGTTGTCGGGGATCTTGCGGGCCATGGTAACGGCGTCTGGGTGCTCCGCCAGCAAATCGGCCATCAGGGCTTGCGACGCCAATTCGGTTTCCGTCGGATCCAGTTGCTCGGCCTTCGTCAGCTCCGCCGCACCGGTCCGTGGGTCGGCTTCAGCCATCGCAAAGCGGCCGGCCAGGAAATGGCCGAACGAGCCGGCAGCCTGGTTTGCTTCGGGTGCGGCATCGCCCGCGGCGCAGGCCGAGAGCAATGACAGAGCGAGAAACGCGATGCGGCGGACAAATCGGGTATATGGCATGATGGTCACTCTATCAGTGGGCCGGATCGCTGTCATGGCACGTGTGTCACGATGGACGAAAAGTCATCGCTGACCCCATGATAGGGCAGGAGGGGCCGACATGAACCATCACCACGCCGATCTGGGCGACGTACGCCTGCATTACGTGACCCTCGGCGAAGGGTTTCCGGTCGTGCTGCTGCACGGTTGGCCACAGACCTGGTACGAGTGGCGCCATATCATGCCGCGGCTGGCGGAACGTTACCGAGTGATCGCGCCCGATTTGCGCGGTTTGGGCGATTCGTCCCGTCCCGCCGACGGCTACGACAAGAAGACCGTCGGCAATGACATCTGGCGCCTGTTGCATGATGTCCTGAAGATCGATGTCTTTCATCTGGTCGGGCACGACTGGGGTGGGCCGACTGCTTATGCTGTTGCCGCGGCCCATCCCGATTCGGTGCGCACCTTGACCATCCTCGACGTGACCATCCCCGGCGACGGCAGCGCCAACATCAGTGATGGCGGACGCCGATGGCACCACGGGTTCCATCAAACGTTGGACATGCCCGAGGCTCTCGTCGCGGGGCGGGAGGACATTTACCTTGGCTGGTTCTACCGGAATTACGGGCACCGGCCGGATGCGATACCCGAGGCAGATATCGCCGAATATTTGCGTTGCTACCGCCAGCCCGGGGCATTGCGAGCAGGGTTTTCGTACTACAGGAACATCGCGCGCGACGTCGCGGACAATGAGGCCATTGTCGCCCGGTTCAAGCTGCCTATGCCGGTGCTCGCGCTGGGCGGCGGGGATGCATGGGGCCGGCGCATGGCCGTGGTCGAATCGCTGCGCCGGATGGCGACGAATGTGCGCGGTGGGGTCATCGATCACTGCGGTCATTGGATGCCGGAAGAGCAGCCGGACGTCCTGCTGGCCCATTTGCTGCCTTTCCTGAACGAAAACGACCAGGGATAGCCGGTCATCAACATCTTGGCATTTGACACCGTCGCACCGCTGACGGAACAATCGGGTTATGCGTACAGCAACTGCCATCACCCTTGTCCTGCTAGGCGGTGGTGCCACCGCCATGGCGGTGCACGCCGGGAGGCATTGCAAGGACCCTGAGACGGACCAGGAGGTTGCCTGCTCAAGCGCGCACTCCAGCGGTAGTTCGCATTACAGCAGTTCGCATTTCTACTGGTTCAGCGGCAGTGCGAGCAGCAGCTACCGTTCTACCAGCGCATCCAGCGTCAGCCGCGGCGGCTTCGGCCGGTCCGGTGGCTTCTTCCACTTCAGCGGGGGATGACCCGGTGCGCCGTCATGCCATTCCGCCTCGGCACGACTGGCGCGATCGCGCCCGCGGCATGGGCTTCGCCTACGCGGAAATCGCCGGCGAGCCGTATTGGGACGAAACCGCCTGTTGGGAGTTCACCGCGTCCGAGGTCGATGTCCTCGACGAAGCCGTTGAGGAACTGGAGCAACTGACCCGGATCGCGGCCGATCACGCGATCCGCTTCAACCGGCGCGACATACTTGGCATCCCCGAAGGCACCTGGCCCTTGCTGGTGCGTTCCTGGGAACGGCGGGAGCCGAGCCTCTATGGACGAATGGATCTGTGCTGGGATGGGACGGGCGCGCCGAAACTGTTGGAATACAATGCGGATACACCGACGTCGCTGTTCGAAAGCAGCGTGATCCAGTGGGAGTGGCTGCAATGTGCCTATCCCGATGCGGATCAGTTCAATTCGATCCACGAAGCCTTGATCGCCGCCTGGCGCGGGCTGCGTCTGCCAAAGCGCGTGCATTTCACCTGCATGCGCGACACGGCGGAGGACAAGGGCAACACCGATTACCTGCGGGATACCGCGATCCAGGCCGGGTTGGATGCGCCCTTCCTGTTTGTCGATCAGATCGGCTGGGACGGGCAGCGGTTCGTGGATATGGCCAACGCCCCGATCGACGCGATGTTCAAACTCTATCCCTGGGAGTTTTTGTTGCGCGACGCCTTCGGCAGCAATATCGCCCAGGCGCCCACCCGCTGGATCGAACCGGCGTGGCGGCTGTTGCTGTCCAGCAAGGGTATCCTGGCGCTGCTGTGGGAGCTGTTCCCCGACCATCCCAACCTACTGCCGGCATTCCGGGAGCCGAACCGGACCGGCCAGTTGGAAATCGCCAAACCGTTGTTCGGGCGGGAGGGGGCCAACATGGACGCGCCGGGCATCCGTACCGCCGGCCCATACGGGGCCGAGGGGTACGTTCACCAACTTTGGTGGCCGCTGCCAAGCATCGACGGGCACTACCCGGTGATCGGCGCCTGGGTCATCGCCGGTAAATCGCACGGCATCGGCATGCGTGAGGACCAGACCCCCATCACCCGCGACACCAGCCGGTTCGTGCCGCATTATTTTCGGAGCCCGTCATGAGCGACCCCAACGCGATCCTGCTGTTTCTCTGCTATTTCGGTGTATCCATTCTGTTGTTTGCCGCGTTTCTGGCCGCCCATACACTGGTGACCCATATCCACGAGTGGGATTTGATCCGCGCCGGCAATACCGCTGCCGCCCTGTCGCTGGGTGGGGCGATGATCGGCTTCGCGCTGCCCCTGGCCTCGGCGGTCAATCACAGTGCGGGGCTCGCGGATATGGTGGTCACGGCGGTGGTGGCTTCGGCTGTGCAATTATTATGTTTCGTGGCGATGCGCCTGTTGCGCCGCGATGCCAGCGCCGCTTTGGTGCGGGGTGACATGGCCGAGGGGATTTTGCTGGCCGCCGTTTCGGTCGTGCTGGGGATGCTGAACGCGGCCTGTTTGGGGTAGAGGCGGCGCTTTCGCGCCGCCCCAAACGCGCTATTTGTTCCAGATCGTCGCGAACAACGCATTGCCGTTGCCGTCGTCGCAACCGCTGAGGGCCCGTGTCAGGAAACCCTGCTGTCGGACCGAGTCGTATTCGGTCTGGAATTGCGCCCCGGTTTGTCCATGCCGGGCGACAAAATGGACGCTCGCGTTCTGCTCCCACAAACCGATCATCAGCGGGTTGTTGCCGTTCGACACTGCGTTAAGGCTGGTCGGATTGCGGCCCGCGGCGATATTGGCGTCCGTTTGCGTCTGATAGCCCGGGAAACTATCCAGGCCGGAGAGGATCAAACCGCCCACGTTCCGCTTCTCGTACAAAGCCGTGAAGCACGGGCCGCCAGACGTTTCGACAGCCGATACTATGGTTGGCGCGAAGCCCTGCGCGAACAAAGTATTGAACAGCGATTGATGTTCGGCTGCCGACTTGCCGTGATAGGCATTGTACGCCGGTCCGCCTGTCTTCGCCCAGATACCGGCGAACAGCACGTTGCCGCCATTGAGGAACGTTTCGACGTGGATCGGACGGAACCCCGCGGCTTTGAGCGTGTCGAATTTCGTCTGATAGTCGGTCGCGTTCAATCCGACATGGGTTTCCCATACTGTCCCGTCGGCGGGATGGAAAATCATATTGAAGAACGTTTTGCCGCCCACGTCGTACCCGTCGACCCAGACCATCCGGTACCCGGCGCCCATGGCTTTGTCGAATTCGGTCTGGAAATTCGCGTTCGGGATGCCGTGCAGCACGATTTCCGGCCAACCCGGCGGATACCAGGCGGGCTTGCTTGCCGCCGGCCAGATCGCGGCCGTCACCCCGGGCAGACCCTGATCCTTGGCTTGAACCCAGGCGCCGGCCGGGTTGGGCGGCGATAATGCCGATGTCTCGATCACCCATGTGTCGCGGAACGGGAACGGCCGCAGCGGGCCAGTTTCCGGTTTGTTGCCCTTGATCGCGTGGACGTGCAGATGCGGACCCGAAGAATTGCCGGCATTGCCTGCCAGTCCCAGGAAATCGCCCCGCTTTACGACCGTGCCGGTCGTCAACAAAGCCGGGTTCAGACTGCCATGCTGCATATGCGCGTACAAAACGACATGATCGCCGTGCTGCAGGTAGAAGTGGTTGCCCGCGCCGGGATTTTTGAACTGGGGCTTATTCCAGACCGCCGCGGCCTGCGCGGCGAATTGCGCGGCGAAATCGGCTGCCGTCGGCCCGGGGAGCGGAGCGGGGTTGTTGGGAACAGAATTTTCCGACTCCAGAACGGTACCGTCGGCGACCGCATGGAGTGGCTTACCCCAGATCCGAAAATCGGTGTTCTGCTTGCCGCTGGTACCAGGCAGCAGGCTGCTGAACGCATGGCTCCCCGGATCCGGACCGATTACCCCCATATCGTAGGCGAAAAGCTGGCTGCCGGCGGCACCGGCGTCATGGGTCAGGCTCTGCCCTTGCCAATATTCCGTTAGTCGGAGATCGGTCGCTTTTGCCGGAAAGTCGAAACCGCCGGCGACTGGTGCGCCTGCCGCGACAAGGGGTAGCGTCGTGACCGCTGGATCCGAAAATCCTGGGCATGTCACGCTGAAGCGGATCGTGCCCGGTCCAGGTTGGGGAATGACGATCTCGTTCGGTGTTTGGAAATTCCACTCGGCGGTTGCGCCGGCTGCGATGGTCAGCCCCAGTGGGATCGTCGATGCGGCCTGAGCCGCAAAACCGGGAAACGAAACGGTCAGCGTGGCGGCATTGATCGCCGCTGGTTCATTGTTCCGAATAGTGATCATAACCGCGATCTCCCCCTTGGCGGGATCGTTGGCGGATTTCGGCGCTATTGGCAGAAACATCACGGCGGAGCCGGTATTGGGCTCGACGGTGATCGTCAGGTTTGGTGCGCTCATGGCTGTTCACATTCCGCTCGTTCGTCGCCGCTTGATCGCGGCACGAGAAGAAATTACGCAAGATATCGAGCCAGAGATGTGACCACGGCCACTTATTTTCGAATTGGATTCATACCGCATTCAATATTTCGTGATAACGGTCTCCCGCACCGGTATGAAATCACCCCCACCCCTTTGCCGCTCGCTCGTCGGTATCATCCCTCGGCCGGCATATTCGCCGCGACCGATGGACGGGCGTTGAACGTCGCATGCCAAGCCGCCAGACGGGGCCGTCCCTCCCGCCACTGCAACGTATCGAACCGGAAATCGAGATAACCCAGCGCCACCCCGATCGCGATATGCCCGACCGAGAACGCATCGGCGGCCAAGGCATCGGCCTCCTGTTCCAGCGCATCGGCACTGGCCCGCAGCTTGGCGCGCCACAGTTCCTTATGTGGCTCGCTTTGCCGCTCCCCTGGCCGAAACCCCTCGCCGAGCAGCAGCAGCGCCGCATCAAGCATCCCCTGACCCATCGCGTGCCGCCGCAGCGCGGTCAGCCGTTCCGGCCATGCGATCGGGTAAAGCCGGGGTCCGCTATGCAGCGTGTCCAGATACTCGATGATCACCGGCGAGTCGTAGACAACCGTGCCGTCCCCGACCTCCAGTGTCGGGATTTTGCCCAGCGGGTTGATCTTCATCAGCTCCCAATGCGGGGTCGTGCCGCCGGCGACGGTACGCACGGTTTGGATCCGGTCCTGCAACCCCATCTCGTGGATCGCGATCATCGTCTTGCGCACATAGGGCGACCGGGGCGACCAGTGCAGCGTCATCTTTTCAGTCATCTTCGGACCCTCTACCCTGCCGTCAACGGAATGGAGAGGGACGTTTGCCATGAAATATATCGAAGTCAACGGCACCAGCCTGCGGTACGAGCTGAGCGGCGAAGGCCCCACGACGCTGGTGCTGGTGCATGAGATGGGCGGCTCGCTGGACAGTTGGGATCAAACGATGCCGGCCTTCATCAATTCCCGCCGGGTGCTTCGCTACGATTGCCGCGGTGCGGGCATGTCGCAAAAGATCAAGGGTTCGGTGACTTGGGATCAGCAGGCCGACGACCTGAAAGCGCTGCTGGATGCGCTGGGGATCACCGGCAAGGTGGCGCTGGCCGGCATGGCCGTGGGCGCCGCGATCTGCGCGCACTTCGCCGTTCGCTACCCCGACCGGGCCGCTGGCTTGGTCTTGCACGGCCCGGCCACCGGCGCTTCCCCCGATCGTAAGCAGGCATCGTTGGATCGCGCCACGGCAGTGGAAGCCGGCGGCATGGCGAGCGTCGTCGACAGCAGTCTCGCGCTGTCCTACCCGCCCGCTGTCCAGTTCAATAAGCCGGCCTACGCGGAATTCCGCTCCCGCTGGCTGGGCAACGACCCCGAGAGCTTCGCCGCAACCAACCGCATGCTGGCGCACGAGGATATCACGCCGGAGCTGGCGCGCATTGCGTGCCCGACGCTGGTGACCGCCGGCCGTCACGACCCGCTGCGGCCGCCGAGCGCGATCGAGCCATTGTCGAAGATGATTCCGGGGGCGACGTTTCTGGAGCTGAATTCGGGGCATTTCGCGGCGGTGCAAACGCCGGGGATCATGGCGCAGGCGATCCATTATTTCTTTCACGCGATGGGGCAGTAGAGGGGTGGAGCGACGCCGGGGAGACCGTGCCACCGCCGGCATGGTCCCTGGCGGCGACAAACCGGTTCGACGACCGCATTTTTACCACAAAGAACACCAAGAACCACCGAGAATGCACAAAGATTATGTGCTAGACAATAATTCTTTGTGCATCCTTCGTGTATCCTCGGTGGTCTTCGTGGTAAAAAATGCGGTCTATCGAGCGGTGTACAGAGTCCAGGATGTGCTGATGCAGTAGGGCCCGACCAAGACGAAGGACCACCGCATCCACCTTCACCCCCCCCTTGACGTCACCCCCAGCCGACCACACGTTTCGGACGCAGGAGCATCCGTATGCCCGGTCCCTACGACTACGACTTCTTCGTCAGCCGCCGCAGCACCATCGCCGAAACGGCGAAGCTGGTGCTGGAGGTGCTGGACGATCTGACGAAGAAATCGTTCTCGCAGGATTTCGATATCCCGCACGGGGCCAATTTCGTCGCCGAAATCCATGACGGGCTGAGCAAGGCCCGCGACCTGATCGCACTGATTACCGAGGACTATTTCACCTCCCACTGGTGCCGCCAGGAATGGTCGAACTTCCTGCGCCAGCACGAGGACGATCCCGAACGCCGAATATTGCCGTTCCGTTGCGACGACTGCACACCGGACGGGCTGTTCGCCGGCACGAACTACATCGACCTGCACGAAATCGACGACCGGGAGGAGCGCAAGCGCCGGATCCGCGCGGCGCTGGAGGGCAAGACACCGTCCTACACCCCGCCGCCCGCCAGGATCGCCGGCAGTCCGCCGCCCCGGTTGAAACTGTTCGCCGGACGGGACGACGAACTCGCCCGGCTCGACGCCATCCTGACCGGCGGCGGCAAGCCCGTCGCGATCACCCAGGCGCGCGCGGCGGTCAGCGGCCAGGGCGGAGTCGGCAAGACGTCCCTGGCGGCAGAATATATGTACCGGTTTCGCGACTTCTATGCCGGCGTCTGCTGGTGCGACGCGCGCGGCGACGACGGCCCGATGCTCGGCCTCGCCGCGCTGGCGCGGGACGTGTTCGGGGTGCGGCGGGAACAAGGCACGCCGCCCGACGAATACGCCCGCGCCGCGCTGTCCCGGCTGAGCGAGTCCCGCACGCCTTGGCTGCTGATCTACGACAATGTCGATCGTCCCGCCGCGATCCGCGACTGGTACCCGCGGGACGGGGCGCGGCTGCTGATCACCTCCCGTTTTCAGGACTGGCGGTCGCATGCGGCGGATGTTTCGGTGGACGTGCTGCCGCCGGACCAGGCGGCGGCGCTGCTGTGCGCGGCCTCCGGCCTCGACGATTCCGTTGGCGCCTTGGCGCTGGCCAAGGTGCTGGGCTTCCTGCCGCTCGCGCTGGACCACGCCGCGGCCTGGTGCCGCACGATGCATCGCGGTTTCGCGGATTATGCGGCGGCGATGGAGGATCGCGTGCGCGACGTGCCGGAGGACGCCGATTATCCGCGCAGCGTGGCGGCGACGATCGAAGTGGCGACCGACACGGCCGTCGAGCGGTGCGCCGGTGCTGGCTTCATGATGGCGATACTGGCCCAGACGGCCCCAGAGCGGGTGCCGAGGGATCTGTTGCGCGCGACGATGGACAACGTCGAGGCCGCCGACGCGGCGCTGGCCGCCTTGTCCGCCGTCGGGCTGCTGAAGGACGATCCGTTCCCGGACGGCACCGGCGCCGTGACGCTGCACCGGCTGACGCGTCTGATTGGCGGGGCACGCGCGGCGCAAGACGGACAGACCGCATCGGCTGTCGCGGCGCTGGTCCAGGCCTTGGCGGCGCGGTTTCCATTGGATCCTGGCAACAACCCGGCTTCCTGGCCGGAGAGCGCCCAACTGACGCCGCACCTACAGGCGCTTCGCGATGCCGGCGCCGCGTCATCGGCCGACGCCACGCACTGGGCCTTCGCACTGGAACAAGCCGCCCACTGGTTGCGGTCCCAAGGACGCTTCGCCGAGGCCGAACCCTTGTTTCGCGCCGCGCTGGCTAGCCGGGAGCAAACGCTCGCCCCCGACTCTTGGGATGTCGCGGCATCGCGCAACAGTCTCGCCGGCTTCCTGCTTGAGACTGGTCGCTTCGCGGAGGCCGAACCATTGTTGGGGCCGTGCTGGCCAGCTGGGAGCAGGCACTCGGCCGCGACCATCCCCATGTCGCGGCATCGCGCAACAATCTCGCCAACCTGCTGCGCGACACCGGGCGCTTCGCGGAGGCCGAACCCTTGCATCGCGCCGCGCTGGCCAGCCGGGAGCAGGCGCTCGGCCCCGACCATCCCGATGTCGCGGCATCGCGCAACAACCTCGCCAACCTGCTGGGCGACACCGGGCGCTTCGCGGAGGCCGAACCCCTGCATCGCGCCGCGCTGGCCAGCTGGGAGCAGGCGCTCGGCCCCGACCATCCCAAAGTCGCGCAATCGCGCAACAACCTCGCCGCCCTGCTGCACGACTCCGGGCGCTTCGCGGAGGCCGAGCCCTTGTTTCGCGCCGCGCTGGCCAGCCTGGAGCAGGCGCTCGGCCCCGACCATCCCGATGTCGCGGCATCGCGCAACGCCCTCGCCGCCCTGCTGCACGGCACCGGGCGCTTCGCGGAGGCGGAACCCTTGTATCGCGCCGCGCTGGCCAGCCAGGAGCAGGCGCTCACCCCCGACCACCCCGCTGTCGCGACATCGCGCCTGAACCTCGGCCTGTTGCTGCAACAAACAGCCCGGTCGGCCGAGGCCGAGCCGTTGCTGCGGGCCGCCTTGGATTGTTTCCAGCGGACGCCCGGGCCGGATCGTCGCGACACGAGGAACGCGCGCGCGGCCTTGGCCGGCCTGCTGCGCAGCCAAAGGCGGGATCAGGAAGCCATGCTGGTCAGCCAGTCCACCGGCACCCTGCCTCGCTTCACAGTCGCCACCCCGGCACCGCCGCCACAAGCCCAACAGGCGGTCCCCACGACCGAGGCCCGAGCCGCCTTGGCCGCCAACGACCCTGCCCGTGCTTTGGCCCTGTTGGACGGTGCCACCGCCGCACCCGCCCAGGCGCTGCGGGCGGTGTGTCACCTCCGCCTGCACCAGCCCCAGGCCGCGCGCGAGGCCATCGCCCCGTTGCTATTCCCCCACGGCGAGGCCACGCCAGCCGAGACCGTCCCCGACGCCTGGATCGTCACCCACGCCACCGCGCTGATCCTGCAAGGCGACATCCGCGCCGGGCAACGCGCCCTGGAGTGGATCAAGACCCCGACCCACCCCAGCGTCGTGCGGCTGACGGGAGCGATCGCCGCCTGGGAACGCGCGATGACGTTTCGGGAGCGTCTGAGCCGGCGCCTCGGCGGTGCGCCGCCTCGCAAGCTTGCGCTGGATTTCCCGCTCGGGGAGATTTGATGGGCTTGGCCCAGCGCCCGTGCGCGTGGGTAGTTCCGCGAAGTTTCACACGAAGGGCGCGAAGATTTGCACGAAGGATCACGAAGCGCCCATTCGTGCCTTCGTGGTCCTTACGTTTTCTTCGTGGTAAATACTTTGGTCGAGTACGCACCTGACCGCCGCCAGGAGCGTTTCGAACAACGATTGGGTTGATCCCTCGGCGACGGGCGCTGAAGCGCTGTCAGCTCGGCTTGCAACGGACCATTTGCCGTTTGCCATGGCAAGACGGCGCAGCCCGCACTATGTTTCCAGCCATGACCCTCACCGAGCAACTCGTAACCCAAGCCAGTCTGCTACCCGACCCCCTGTTGCGGGAAGCACTCGACTTCGTCCTGTTCCTGCGTCACCGGCACGAACGGGGCGAGGACCGGGATCTCGTCCATGCCCAATCGGTCGTCTTGGGGGAGACCTGGGATAACGACGAGGACGAGATTTGGAACGATGTATGAGGCAGGCGATCTTGTGTTGGTGCCGTTTCCCTTCACCGATCTGTCCAGTTCGAAACGCCGCCCCGTCTTACTACTGACCACACCAGACGATCAGGGAGATTTTGTCGGCTGCCCGGTGACTTCACGCGACCGCTGGGAAGCTGCCCGGCAACTTCATGCCAATGTCATGACGCAAGGCACGTTGCCTCGCCCCAGTTGGGTCCGAACGGACCACGCGGTGACCTTGCACGTCAGTCTTGTCGCCAAACCATTTGGACATGTGACCGAGTTGTTTCGGCAAGCCGTCGTCGGCGACCTGTGTCGCTTACTCCACGCCGGCTCAAGGTAGACGCGCCCTCCCCCCATTGGACAACCACGGTTACCCGTGAGTATCCTCATCCCCAACCAATCCGTCAGAGGGGGAAAGAGCATGACAGTCGCCTGGACCGACATGACCAAGGACATCGCGGGTTGCAAAATCCACGTTTCCCGAGCGGGCAGCGGCCCGACGGTGCTGGTGCTGCACCACGACATCGGCACGCCCGACCGCCTGCCGTTCTACGATAAATTGGCTGAAAACTTCGACGTCATCGTCCCGCACCACCCCGGCTGGGGTAAATCCGAGCGGCCCCAGTGGCTCCGCCATCCCCGCGACATCGCGGCGATGACCACCTGGCTGCTGTCGGACCTCGGCGCCAAGGATGTCTCGGTCGTCGGCCTCGGCTTCGGCGGATGGATCGCCGCGGAAATGGCCAGCCAGTCGCCGCAAACCTTCCGCCGCATGGTGCTGGTGGCGCCGATGGGCATCAAGCCGCCGGAGGGCAACATCGCCGACCAGGCGATCGTGTCCTACATCGACTATCCCCAAGCCGGTTTCCACGATCCCGCCGCGTTCGAGGCAGTTTTCGGCGGCATCAGCGTCGACCAACTCGAACAATGGGATGTCTGCCGCGAAATGAGTTTCCGGACCGCCTGGAAACCCTACATGTACAGCCAGACGCTCCCGCATCTGCTGGGCGGCGTGCAAACCCCGGCGCTGGTGATCTGGGGCGACGACGACCGGATTGTGCCGATCAGCGCCGGCCACGCCTACGTCAAGGCTCTCCGCAACGCGACCATGACGACCGTCGCCGCCTGCGGCCACTTCGCCGAAATGGAAAAGCCCGCTGAAATCGGGAAACTCGTCACCGACTTCGTCACCGCCAGCTGAGGAGATTTCGCTATGCATATGATGTATTTCACCGAACAGCCGATGTCGGCGTACGACGCCCAGGCCGGTCTGGATTATGGTGCGACGGCGCTGAATTTTTCCAACAGCCACTTCAACCCGATCGAGGGCAGCCGGCTGTATAACGAATATCTGGAAGACTACATCCTGGCCGAGGAATACGGCGCCGACGGCATCATGCTGAACGAGCATCATAACGCCCCGTTCTGCATGCAGGCGAAGACCAATATCTTCGCCTCCATCCTCGCTGCCACGACCAAGCGGGTGAAGATTGTCATCCTGGGCAATCCATTGCCGCTCTGCGACAACCCGATCCGCATGGCCGAGGAACTGGCCATGATAGATATGATATCAAAAGGACGTCTCGTTCCCGGCTTCGTTCGCGGCGGCGGGCAGGAGCAGTTGGCGTCGGGCGTGAACCCCGCCTTCAACCGCGAACGTTTCATCGAGGCGCATGACCTGATCCAGAAGATATGGTCCGAACCCGGACCGTTCCGGTGGGAAGGCACGCATTATCAGCACCGCGTCGTGAACCCCTGGGCGGTGCCGATGCAGAAGCCCTATCCCCGCGTTTGGGTGCCCGGCGTGCTGTCGAAGGAAACCATCGTCTGGACCGCGCAGCAGCGCTATCCCTACATCGCGCTGAACACCTCGATCGAGCATACGCGCGAGATTTGGAAGCAGTACTCGGATACAGCGGCCGATTGCGGCTACACCGCCGGGCCGGAGAATTTCGGCTACCTGATCCGCGTCCACGTCCAGGACACCGAAGAAAAGGCGCTGGCGAACGCGCGCCAGTTCATGTGGATGCAGGGTGAGTTCACCGGTCTCGCCCATCCCGTCTGGGCCAATCCCTCGGGCTATTTCTCGCCGTCGGGCCGGCGCAATTTCGTGCAGTTCGCGACGGGGCGCGCGAAAAATCCGCGCGGCAACCCGACGTTCGAGGAACAGATCGCTTCCACCATGATCGTCGCCGGAACCCCGTCGCAGGTTATCGAGAAGCTGAAATACATCGTTGAAAACACTCGTCCGGGCATCATGGGCATCTGGGCGAACGACGGCAACGTCAGCAAGGAAGACCGTCAGCGCTGCATCAAGCTGCTGTGCGGCGAGGTCATGCCGGCGATCAAGGAATATGGCAAATCCCTGGGCCTGAAAGACCCATGGGAGGCGAACGCGCCGGTGCACCTGCGCTATTCCACCGACCTGACGACACGCCAAGCCGCAGCGGAGTAAACAGCGGCCTTGCGAAACGCCGGCCTCCGTCATCGGAGGCCGGCGCACCTACCCCAGATTGAACCCGGCAAATAGTTGGGGAGGACCTAGTGCCAGCCCGAAGCGGAAATGACTACCTGCAAGGCCTCCGCGATCAAAAGCGGGAGATTTATCTGCGCGGCGAACGGGTCGCCGATGTCACCACCCATCCCGGCCTGAGTGGCGGGGCACGCGCCATCGCCTCTCTGTACGACCAGCAAATGGCGCTCCCCGACACCATGACCTATATATCGCCGAAGTCCGGCGACCGTTTGGGCCTGTCGTTCATCGTCCCGAAAACCCAACAGGACATCGAACGCCGCCGCACGATGATGCTGAATTGGGCCCGCACCACCTGCGGCATGATGGGCCGCTCCCCCGATTTCATGAACGTCTCCTTCGCCGCCTGGGCCGGTGCCGCGGATTATTTCGGGGAGAAAAAGCCGGAATACGGCGTCAACATGCGACGATACTACGAATACATCAGCGAAAACGACCTGGTGCTGACCCATTCGCTGATCAACCTCCAACGCAGCCGTACCGTCTCGGGCGCGTTCAATCTGGAAGAAGGCACCGCGCTGCAGGCGGTCAAGGAAACCTCTGCCGGCCTGGTCGTCCGAGGCGCCCGCGTGCTCGCGACTCTCGGCCCTCTGGCCGACGAGATCGCCGTCTATTCACCCCGCCTCGGCCAACACACTTCCGAACACAGCCCCTTCGCCCTGAGTTTCGCGGTCCCCTGCGGCACACCCGGCCTGCGTTTCCTCTGCCGCGACTCCTTCGACTACGGGAAATCCCATTTCGACCATCCGCTCGGCTCCCGCTTCGAGGAAATGGACTCCATCGTTTTCTTCGACGATGTCGTAGTGCCATGGGATCGTGTGTTCATCTACGGCGATGTCGAACGCCTGAACAACACTGCCTATGTGACCTCGTCCTCCGCCCACACCTCGCACCAGGGGGCTGCCAAGAATCTCGCCAAATGCGAACTGGTGCTGGGCGTGGCTTTGCTCATGACCGAAACCCTGGGCAACGCACATCTTCCGCATTCGCAGGAACGCATCGGCGAGTTGATGATGTACACCGAACTCATGCGCGCCTGCATGCGCGCGGCCGAGGCGGATGCGAAACCGAACCAATGGGGCGTTATGACCCCCGCCCCGCTGCCGGCGGAAACCACCCGCAATCTGTTTATGACCGCCTATCCACGTATGGCCGAAATTCTGCAGCTGCTGGGTTCCTCCAGCCTGATGATCCTGCCGACCGAAGCCGATATGGATGGACCGCTGGGCGGTCATATCGCGCAATACCTCGCCACCGAAGGCAGCGAAGCGCGTTCGCGGGTGAAATTGTTCCATCTCGCGTGGGATATCGCCTGTAGCTCGTTTGGCCAGCGTCAGGTGCTCTACGAACGCTTCTTCGCCTCCGATCCATTGACACGGGCACGCGCATTGGCGGCGATTTTTCCGAAGCAGGATATCACCGACCGCGTATTGGATTTTCTCAATCGGGAGGACCCAGTAACATGAGCAACCGCAAAATGTACCTTGGTCACGTCAACATCTACGTCCGTGACGCCGACAAAGCACACGAATGGTACAAAAGGGTCCTTGGTCTGCATACATATCATCACCGGCCCGGCGCGGCGGCGTTCCTGTCGGCCGATCTCGATCAATCGCACGAAGTCGCCCTGATGCATGTCGGCCCGGATGCGCCGTTGCAACAAAAAGGTCAGGTCGGTCTCAACCACATGGCCTGGATGGTCGAAAGTCTCGACGCTCTGAAGGAGTCCTATCAACGTCTGAAAGACAATGACGTGAAGATCGAGGCGATTGTCGACCACGGCATCTCCCTCGGCATCTATTTCCGAGATCCTGACGGCAATGGCCTGGAAGTTTCCTACGAATTGCCGCGTGACGCCTGGCCGCGACAGGAGCAGGTCTTCGGCCTGCCGCCGTCGCAACGCGGCCGCTTCCCCGGCCCCTGGGATGCCGATCCGGCCCGGCGCCCATAACCGCAATCCCTGGAGACGAAGCGATGAACCAAACCACCAAACTCCGAGCCCTCCTCCGCTCCGACGGCATGGTGACCGCACCTGGTGCCTATGACGGACTAACCGCGATGCTGGTGGCCCAGGCCGGGTTTCCGGCGGTGTACATGACCGGAGCGGGCACCTCGGTCGCGCACGGCTACCCCGATTTCGGCCTGCTGACGGAAACCGAGATGGTTGCCAACGCAGCCCGCATGGTCCGAGCAATCGACGTGCCGTTGGTCGCCGATGCCGACACCGGGTACGGCAACGAACTGAACGTGATCCGCACCGTCCAGGATTATGAACGCGCCGGCGTTGCCGGCATTCATATCGAGGATCAGGTGTCTCCCAAGCGTTGCGGCCACCTCGACGACAAGGAATTGGTTCCACGGGAAGACTGGATCGCGAAAATCCGCGCCGCCGTCGACGCCCGGCGCGATCCGGATTTCGTCGTGATCGCCCGTACCGACTCCCGCGCCGTTATCGGGTTCGAGGAGGCGGTCAGCCGCTCGAACGCCGCCCTGGAAGCAGGCGCCGACATGGCGTTTCTGGAAGCGCCCCAGACCCTGGAGGAGGTCGCAGCCGTCCCGAAACTCGTCCGCGGCCCCTGCCTGCTGAACGTCGTCTGGGGCGGCAAGACCCCCGATATCGACCTGCGGGACGCCGAGAAATTCGGCTACAAGCTGGCAATCGTCCCGGGCTTGCTGTTCAAGGCGACGATTGGCGCCTGCGACGATGCGCTCGCGGCGCTGAAGGCCACGCATAAGCACCCCGAACCGCGCCGCGGCATGACGGTGCGCGATGCCTTCAACCGCGCGGGTGCGAGCGAATGGGATGTGTTTCGCACGAAATACCGGGACGTGACGATCGCGAAGGCCGCAGAGTAGTCCCGCCGAACAGGACTGGGCCCCTCCGGCATGACGTCGGGATCGGCGTCACGCAACCGGCGGTAGCGAATAGAACCGTGCTGCCGTACCATGGAACAAGGCCGCCTTCTCATCCGTCGAACACCCGGCGGCGATCCGTTTGAACGCGTTCCACAGGACGGCGTACGAACACATGCCCTTGTCCACCGGGAAATTGCTCTCGAACATGCAGCGTTCGGCGCCGAAGGCTTCGATCGCGGTTTCCATGTAGGGGCCCCAATCCTTGGCCATCTCGCCGGAGCCGGGAGGTAGCGGCTGGTGATGGTATCCGAAACCGTTCACGTTCATCCCCAGTCCGCCGAGTTTGATGAACAGGTTCGGTGCCTTCGCCAGCGCACGGATGCTGGTCGCCCATTGTGCGAAGACCTCCTTGCGCTTGCCTTCATAGGGCCCGACGCCCAGCGGGCCGCCGAGGTGATTAAGCACTATCTTCTGCGTGGTGCGGTGCTTCAGCAGGTCCAGGAGGTCGCCATGCTGGGGATGATAAAGCCAAGCTTCGAATGTCAGACCGAATTTCTCCAGCCGCGACACGCCGCGCTGGAAAGTCGTGTCGCGATACAGCCCCTCCGGCGCGCCGGGTGGGGCGGTCGGTGCGATACCCGCATCGTATGTGGCGCTGTCGCGGATGCCTTTGAATCGGCCGCCGCCGGCTTCGATGTGGGCCTCCAACGTCACGTCCACGCCATCGCCCAACAGGCACTCGGCATGCCCAATGATCCCCGGGCAGGCTCGAAAAGCCCCATACTTGCCGGTCTCGCTTTCGGCCGCCATCGCCGCGACAAACTCGGTCTCGCCGACCGGGCGCAGCACTTCCGGCCCGTCTTTGCGATACGCTGACCGACACTGGATGAAGACGGTCGAATGCACTTTATGACCGGTAGTGACGTCCGCGACGAGGTCGTCCAGCAGGTATTGGTCGGGGCGCGCACGCCAGAGGTGGTGGTGCGGATCGATGATGGGTTGGTCGGGGTCGACAATGTCCTCCCGCAATTTGCTCAGCCAGTCGGGCCGCACGCGCGGATGGTGGAAAGGCTTGCGTTCGGTATCGGACATTGACGGTCCCCCTTGGTTGTCCTCCCTATCCAGCCACGCCTACGCCGCTTTGGCCAGAGCCTCCGACATCGCAATGCCCGCCGCGAGAAGCAGGGATTCGCGCAGCATGTCGGGTCGAAACCGCGTGGTGGCATAATCGATGCCGGCGGCGGTTCTTGTGTTCCACAGGGTGTCGTCGGTCAGCAGCGCACAGACCGCGTCGGCGAAGGCGGCGGGTTCGTTCTGGACGGAAGCGACCTGATCAAGACCTGGCAAGCCTTGTGCGCCGACATCGGTGGTCACCAGCGGGGTGCCTTCCACGAGAGCTTCCACGACCTTCAGTTTGACCCCCGCACCGATACGCAATGGCACAACCGCCACCCGAGCGCGACGGTAACGGTCCAGCAGTTCCGTTTCGCTGACCGCACCGGTTACGACAATCCGCTCCCCCGCCAGGGCACGGACGCGATGGGTGGGGTGGGAGCCGACGATGCTCAGCGCCACAGTGGGTATGCGTTCGGCGATCAGCGGCAGGATCGATGTCGCGAACCAACAAGCGGCGTCCTCATTCGGTGGATGCCCGAAGCCCGCTACGAAAACGATATCGTGGCAACGGGGCGCGGCGCGCGGGCGGCCGAAGCGGGCGAACGCATAGGGCTGGACCGAGTCGATCCGGGCCGATGGCTCCAACTTTCGGGCGATCATGGCCTCTTCGTCGGACAAGTACAGCGACACGTCGGCCGCGCGCCAGATGTCGCGTTCCAGCCGTTCCAGCGCCGCCCCGCCGGCACCAAGGCGCCGGAAATGCAAATCATGCCCATAATAAATAACCCGGGCCTTGCTGTGCGTGCGGACGGTGGGCAGAAATGCCTCCGCAACCGCCGGCCGGCTGAGCATGACGTAGTCCAGATCGGCGCCGTTGCGCGACATCCAGGCATCGAAGGGTTCCACAGTATCGCCGTGAAACACCTCGACACCCATATCCTGCAACGCTTCGGTATAACCCGCGACGTAGAACATATTGTGCGGCCAGAACTTGACGATCAGGCCGCCGTCCAGCAACGCCTGGACACAGCCAAGAATGGCGCGCGATCCGGCGTCGCGATCGGGTTCGGGAATTTTGTGGTCGATCACCAAAATCGTTTTGCGGTCGCACGCCCGATCCTGGGCGCGCATCACATGCGTGCCATGCGGGTAATGCTCTCGCGATAGCACTTCGGCCCAGCGCCGCATGAAGGTCTTCTTATTGACTATCTGATAAGACTTAATCCCGATGGCGATGTCGCGGCCGTGCGAGATACCTTCGAAATGCACGACAAGCGACCGCGGTTGATAGATGATCTTCAACCCCTGGGCACGCAGACGAAAGCAAAGATCGGTGTCTTCGTAATATGCGGGAGCGTAGCCAATATCGAACCGGCCCAACCGTTCGAACACCGCCCGCGGCACCATTAGCGAAGCGCCCGAGCAATAATCGACCTCCCGTCGGTAGTTGTAGACAGGCCGTCCTGGATCGTCGTTGCGGCCGAAATTCCACCCCGATCCGTCGGACCACACGATACATCCAGCCTCCTGCAGGCGGCCGTCGGGATACAGCAGCATCGACCCAACCGCGCCGACGCCCGGCTGCGTCTGGAACGGGGTCAACATGGTGTCCAGCCAGCCGGACAGTACCTGAGTATCGTTGTTCAGGAACAGGAGATAGGGCCCGCGAGCCATGCGTGACGCGGCGTTGCATGAACCGATGAAGCCGAGATTAACATGGTTCCGCAACAGCCGAATCCCCTTGACCTGTTTCAGCGCGTCTGTCTCGTCAGGGGGGCCGGCGTCGTCCACCACGATCACCTCGAACGCCGCCGCCGGCACCTGCGCGGCGATCGAGGCCAGGCAACGCAGGGTAAAATCGGTGTGCCCATGCGTCGGAATGATCACCGAAACGAGCGGCGATGTGGCGCTGGGAATCTCGATTTCCCCGGCATTGGCGCTCGTGATCAAGCCGGGCACCAGGCGCGGCGGCGTCGCGGCCCGAAGTCGGCGGGCGCGCAGCCAATAGCCGAACTGTGTGACCAACTGAAATGTGACGGTCCACCACAGCACGAGTTTGATACGCCGGCGCAGAACCGCGAGAAATGACGGGCTGGCCGGCGGGAGCCAGGGGGGTAGTGCGCCAAGGGTCTGACTCACGCGGGCCTCCTTGTTAGGATGGCCCATCGTGAGGAAGAAAGGTTAATACTCGGTTAACGGCGGCGCGTTTTCTTCGCCGTCGGGCAATTTATTTCGCCTGGAAGTTCGGCAGGCGCCGTTCGCCCATCGCTTTGGTGCCTTCCCGGAAGTCGGCCGTGCCGCGAAGCCAATCCTGTTCCTCATATTCGCGCTCTGTCGCGCGGGCGACGGCGACCGCGAGATCGCGGCGCAGGGTTTCCCGTGTCGCCTTTATCGCCAGCGGACCGGACTGCGCGATTTCGGTCGCCAGTTCGAGTGCCTTCGCCCGGATCTGATCCTGTGTCACACAATAATCCGCGAGCCCGATGGATACCGCCTCCTCGCCGGTGATCCGCCGCCCCGTGTACATAAGCAGTGCCGCCTTCTGCGCGCCGATCAGATGGGGCAGGGTGCAGGTCAGACCGAAGCCCGGATGGTAGTTCATGCGGGTGAAATTGACCGACCAGCGGGCTTCCGGGCAGGTCACGCGGAAATCCGCCGCGACCGCGAGGCCGACGCCGGCGCCGACCGCCGCGCCATGCACCGCCGCGACGATCGGCTTGCCGGTGCGCCACAGACGTTGGGATTCCTTGTAAAGATGGCGCCCACGCTTCGGCTTCATGGCGATGCCGTCCGGGCCGCGGCTGCCGAAATCGGCGCCAGCGCAAAAATGCTTGCCTTCCGAGCACAACATGATCGCCCGGATATTGTCGTCCTTGTCCCAGACATCCAGCGCGTCGGCGATTTCGCCCACCATGTCGGTGTCGATGAAGTTGTTGGGGCCGCGACGGACCTCGATGGTGCCGATATGGCCGTCTTCGCTGACGGCGATGTGTTCGTAGGTTGGGTGCGACATGTGGCTTTCCTGTCCGTTCGCGGTTCCTCGGTGCCCGCACCTTATGGGCATCGCGCGGCGGGGAAAAGCCGCGGCCCACGCATTTCCCTTCCGGCGCCGCTGAGGTTAGGCTTTCGGGCAACGTCGCTACGGGAGAAAACCGTCCGTGTCCCAGCATCCGCTGCATAGTTTCTTCTGGCCGGCATCCATCGCCGTCCTCGGCGCATCGCCAGACCTTCATCGGATTCGCGGGCGCCTGTTGCATCAACTGCGGGAGAACGATTTCCCCGGCCGCATCCTGCCGATCAACCCCAGCTACCAGGAAATCGGGGGGCTGAAATGTTACCCCTCGATCGGCGCGGTGGGCGGACCGATCGATCTGGCGCTGATCGCGATCCCCGCTTCCGGCGTGGCGGCGGCGGTGGAGGAATGTGCCAAGGCCGGTGTCCGCAACACGCTGATCATTTCCTCGGGCTTCGCGGAGGAAGGTGGGTCCGCCGGCGGCATGCAGGACGAATTGGTTGCAGTGACCCGGCGCTACGGCATCCGCGCCTGCGGTCCGAACTGCGAGGGTTATTTCAACACCATGGGCAAGGTGGCGACGACCTTCAGCCCCACGGTGGAAACCCAGGCGGACCCGAACGCGGTCTATGTCTCCGACAAGCGGATCGGCGTCATCGCACAGTCCGGCGGCATCGGGTTCGCGCTGTTTAATCGCGGCAAGGCAGCGGGTCTGGCGTTCAGCTACGTGATCTCCACCGGCAATGAAGCCGATCTGGGGATGGCCGATTTCCTGGATTACATGATCGAGGATCCGCACACCCACGCGGTGATGCTGTTCTGCGAGGCCATACGCAAAGGCCCCGAATTCGTTGCCGCACTTGAAAAGGCGCGGCGCCTGGGTAAGCCGGTGATCGCGATCAAAGTCGGTAAATCCGACGCCGGTGGGCGCGCCACCGCATCCCACACTGCTTCGCTCTCCGGTTCCTACACCGCCTATCGGGCCATTTTCGAACGTTACGGCGTGATCGAGGCCGAGGACGCGGACGAAGCCGTCGCCATTGCCGGCGTGATGGTGACGTGCCCGTTGCCGAAGGGCCGCCGGGTCGGCGTCGTCACGGTGTCAGGTGGCGGCGGGGCCTGGATGGCCGACACCATGTCTCAACACGGCTTGGTGGTACCCAATCTCTCGGCCGAAACGCAAGCAAGTCTCAGACCATTGATGCCATCCTACGGCGCCTCCGGTAATCCGGTCGACGTCACCGCGCAGGGATCGAACACCGGCCCGGCGATGATGACGGTCATGGAGCATCTCGCCGACAGCGATGAGATCGACATGCTGGTGCTGGTCAGTTCCCTCGCCTCCACCACCCGGGTGTCGCTGGATGCGGATCGGGTGAAGGCCACGGTGGCACGCTGCGGCAAGCCGATGACGGCCTGGACCTATACGCTGCCGTCCGAATTTGGTCGGCGCGGCGCGGCCGGATGCGGGTTGGCAGTGCACAGCGATCTCCGCGCCTGCGGCCTCGCGTTTGGCAAATTGGCCTCTTACGCCGAGGCCATTGCACGCCCACTCCCCGAACCATTTATCCCGGTTGCAGGGGCGATGTACCCCGGACTTCCGAAAGTGGTGCCCGAACATCTGGCCAAACAGGTTCTCGCCGCCTGGCTCCCGGAAACCCACGAAAAACTGGTGACATCGGCCGATGCCGCCGCCGAAGCCGCCGGGGTGTTCGGCTTTCCCGTGGTGCTGAAGGTCCAGTCCTCCGACCTGCCGCACAAGACCGAGGCAGGCGGTGTTCGGCTCGGCCTTGCCGATCGCGCTTCGGTCGCCGCTGCTTACTCAGCTATGCTGGCCGATGTGGCTCGTTACAAGCCGGACGCAAAGATCGACGGCGTGCTGGTGCAGAAAATGGCGCCCAAAGGTCACGAACTGGTCATCGGCATGGTCAACGATCCCACCTTCGGCCCGATCATGATGGTCGGCATGGGCGGCGTGACGGTGGAACTGTTCGGCGACGTCGCGCACGGCCCGGCCCCGATCGATGAACCGGAAGCCGAACGGCTGATCCGATCCCTGAAATCGTCCCGCCTGCTGACCGGCTTCCGCGGCACGGCACCGATCGACCTGGCCCCGGTGGCAAAACTGGTCGCTTCCCTGTCGCGCGCGGCGCTGACGTTGAAGGATCAGGTGGCGGAGTTCGAACTGAACCCGGTGATCCTGCACGCCGATGGGTCGGGGCTGACGGTCGCTGACGCGCTGCTGACGATGAAGGGGTAAAGATTGGACGGAACCGGCGGTTCGGCGTAAGACCGAAAAAAGATATCGCTACCATAAACGGAGAACGTCCCGTGACCCACATCAAATCCCCCGCCGACCTCCGCAGCGCCCGTTGGTTCGGTCCCGCGGATCTCCGATCCTTCGGCCACCGCTCCCGTGCCATGCAGATGGGCTACGCGCCGGAGGAATGGACCGGCAAGCCCGTGATCGCCATCGTCAACACGTGGTCCGACCTGCAACCCTGCCACTCCCACTTCAAGCAACGGGTCGACGACGTGAAGCGCGGCATCCTGATGGCCGGCGGCTTCCCGGTCGAACTGCCGGCCCTGTCGGTCTCGGAATCCTTCGTGAAGCCGACAACGATGATGTACCGCAACATGCTCGCGATGGAAACCGAGGAGTTGTTGCGCTCCCACCCCGTCGATGGAGCGGTGCTGATGGGCGGTTGCGATAAAACCACGCCGGGCCTGCTTCTCGGCGCCACCAGCATGAATATCCCCACCATCTATCTGCCTGCCGGTCCCATGTTGCGCGGTAATTTCCAAGGAAAATTCCTGGGCTCCGGTTCCGACAGTTGGAAATACTGGGACGAGCTCCGTGCCGGAAAAATCACCGACGCTGATTGGCTGGGAGTCGAAAAGGGCATCGCCCGTTCCTACGGCACCTGCATGACCATGGGCACCGCCAGCACGATGACCGCGATCGCCGAGGCCATTGGCATGGTGCTGCCGGGCGGGTCCAGCGTACCGGCCGCCGACGCCGGCCATATCCGTTTGGCGTCCGAGTCCGGCCGTCGCATCGTGGAAATGGTTTGGGAGGACCTCACCCCGCAGCGCATCCAGACCCATGCCGCTTTCGAAAACGCGATCGCCGTCGCAATGGCAATGGGTTGTTCCACCAATGCCATCATCCATTTGATCGCGATGGCCCGCCGCGCCGGTTTGGACATCGGCCTCGCCGACTTCGAACGGTACAGCCGCAAAGTCCCTGTCATCGGCAACGTCCGCCCCACCGGCAAAGCCTATCTGATGGAGGATTTCTATTACGCCGGCGGTATATGCGCGCTGATGAACAATATGCGCCAGCATCTGCACCTGGATTGCCTGACCGTGACCGGCAAAACCCTGGGCGAGAACATCGAAGGCGCGCGCGTCTTCAACGACGACGTGATCCGCGCCCTGGACAACCCGATTTACGCCGAGGGCTCGCTCGCGGTCCTGACCGGTAACCTCGCGCCCGACGGCTGTGTGATCAAGCCGGCGGCGATGGACGAA
The DNA here is from genome assembly GCA_903877125.1 of uncultured Acetobacteraceae bacterium. Lineage (GTDB taxonomy): Bacteria > Pseudomonadota > Alphaproteobacteria > Acetobacterales > Acetobacteraceae > Rhodopila. Next base: position 47,922 of record CAIRCM010000040.1, read on the forward strand.
CGTTTCCTGAAACATTCCGGCCGCGCCGTCGTCTTCGACGACTACCCGTCGATGAAAAAGGCGGTGGACGACGAGAGCTACCCCTTCACCGCGGACGACGTGCTCGTGCTGCGCAACGCGGGCCCGCAAGGCGGTCCGGGCATGCCGGAATGGGGTATGCTGCCGATGCCGAAGAAGCTGTTGAAGGAAGGCCACCGCGACATGCTGCGGATGTCCGACGCCCGCATGTCAGGCACGTCCTACGGCGCCTGCGTGCTGCATGTGGCACCCGAAAGCTACATCGGCGGGCCGCTCGCGCTGCTGCGCACAGGGGACATCGTCACCATCGACGTGGATGCAAGATCGATCCGGATGGAGGTATCCGATGACGAACTCGCCGCCCGCCGGGCCAACTGGGTCCAACCCGAAACACGGTTCGAGCGTGGATACGGCTACGTCTACACCAAGCATATCCAGCAGGCGAACGAAGGCTGCGACTTCGACTTCCTGCGCACCGATTTCGGCGCCCCGGTCGCCGAACCCGCGATTTACTAAGTAGGGGGGAGCCATGACCAAACTCAGCGACGCCACCCGCGAAAAGCTCAAGGGCGTCAGCACGCCCACCTTGGCCAGCGCGCTCTACAAACGCGGCATGCGCATCCAGATGATCCAGGATGTCCGCCCGCTGTCCGCCCCGAAAAACGGCAGCATGGTCGGCGAAGCCTACACCCTTCGCTACATGCCCGCTCGGGAAGACCTCAATGCGATGAACGTGTTTCGCGACCATTCCCACCCGCAGCGCCGGGCAATCGAGGAATGTCCGCCCGGCGCGGTGCTGGTGATGGATAGCCGCAAGGACCCGCGCGCTGCCTCGGCCGGCGGAATCCTGGTCACCCGCCTGATGATGCGCGGCGTGGCGGGCGTGGTAACCGACGGCGGGTTCCGGGATTCGGGGGAAATCGCCGCGCTGGATATGCCGTCGTACCATAACCGCCCCTCGGCGCCGACAAACCTGACATTGCATCAGGCGATCGAGATCAATGTGCCGATCGGTTGCGGCGATGCACCGGTGTTCCCCGGCGATGTGATCGTCGGCGACGCGGACGGGGTGATCGTGATTCCGGCGCATCTGGCTGACGAGATCGCCGACGAGGCCGTGGAAATGACCGCCTATGAGGACTTTGTGACCGAACGCGTGCGCGCGGGGGCGAAGACGTTCGGACTTTACCCCCCGACCGATGAAGCCAATCTGGAAGCGTTCTCAATTTGGCGCAGGCAGCACGGGCGGTAGACCGCCCAACCCACCTCGCCTAACCTCCCGCCCAACAAAGCAGGAGGACGCCCCCATGCCGAAAATCGGCCGCCGAAGCACCATCGCCATGGCAGGCGCTGCCGCCCTGGCCCATCCGGCCCTTGCCGCCAATCCGGCGGAGGTCAAGGTCGCCATGATCATGCCCCTCTCCGGCCCCTGGGCACGTTCGGGCAAGCTGGAGCAGATGGGCGCGCGCATGGCCGTCGACGACGTGAACGCGGCCGGTGGCATCAAATCCCTCGGCGGTGCCAAACTCACCATGTTGGAATTCGACGCCGGCGATTCCTCCGAAAAAGCCAAGGACGCGGCGCAGCGGATGATCGCCCAGGAACCCGACCTCGCGGCTGGCTTCGGTGGCTGGCTCTCCAGCTTCGTCCTGGCCATCACCGAAGTCACCGAACGTGCCGAACTGCCGTGGCTTACGCAGGGTTATTCGGACCTCATCACCAGCCGCGGCTTCAAATACGTCTTCCAATCCTCCCCGACTGCCGATGCACAGGCCGAGGCGACGTTGCCGGTCGTGATGGATCTCGCCACCAAAGCCACCGGCAAGCGGCCTACCAAGGTCGCGATCGTCGGCGATAATTCGGCCAGCGTCGTCAGCTTCCTCAAACCGATCCGCGACCATGTGCTGAAGAACCTCGGGCTGGAACTGGTAGTGGACGAGATCTACACGCCGCCTTTGGCCGACGCGACATCGATCGTGCAGAAACTCCGCTCGAAGCGGCCCGATTTCGTGATCGTCCAATCCACCAATGTCGGCGACGACAAGCTGCTGCTGGATAAGTTCGCGGAATTCGGCCTGACACCGCAGAAGATGCCGCTGGTCGGCAATGGCGGCCATTGGTGTGTTCCCGAACTCACAAAGCTCACCGCGCCTGAAAACCTTGAAGGCATGATAGTCGAGGTTGCGAACTGGCCGGGTAAAACCGCGGCCGATGTCGAAGCACGCTTCATCGCCCGCACCGGGGAGCCATGGTTCGGTCACGATTCCATCTTTGCGTACGCCCACGTCCGCATCATGGCCGAGGCGATCGATCGCGCGGCGTCGACCGACCGACACAAAGTGAACGATATGCTGCACAGCATGGACATCAAGACCGGCCCGGCCCTGTTGTTCCCCGACGGGCGGCTGGCATACGATGCGCGGGGCCGGCGCATCGGCGCCGAGATTTCTTTCGTGCAGTTTCAGAAAGGCCGCCCTGTGCCAGTTTACCCCGATGCCATCGCCGTATCGACGATGGTCTGGCCGAAATCGTCGTAGAGGAGTCGCTTCATGCCCGTCATCAAGGTTCGTGACCTCGCCTACGGTCGTCTGCGCTCGCCCGATCTCGACGCGCAGGAGGAATTCCTCACCGCGTTCGGCATGATCCGAGCGGACCGCACCGCGAACGCCCTATATATGCGAGGCACCGATCCGGCGCACCACATCCATGTGACCGAAAAAGGCGATGCCGGCTTCCTCGGTTTCGCCTGGGCCGTCGCGGATGAGGACGATCTGAAGAAGATCGCCAAGCATCCCGGCGCATCGGGCATCGAGCACATCGATGAACCCGGCGGCGGGAAGCGCGTGCGGGTGACTGAACCCAACGGCTACACGATCGAGATCGTGCACGGCATCGCGCCGCTCGCCCCGATTCCCGTGGAACGCCAGCCGATCAATTCCGGCGTCGCACCGCTGAACCGGGCGGGCGAGGTCATCCGGTTCAAGCAGGGCCCATCGAGCGTGAAGCGCATCGGTCATGCCGTGATGGGCACGCCGAAGAACCAGGAAACGGTGCAATGGTTCCGCGACGTGCTGGGTCTGGTGCGGTCGGACGATATCTATGGCGGGGAGCAGACCAACATCCTCGGCCAGTTCAGCCGCATCGATGCCGGTGATGAATATGTCGACCACCATGCATTCTTCTGCATGCACAATGCGCGCGCCGGCCTGAACCATTTCAGTTTCGAGGTCCAGGACATCGACGATGTCTTCATGGGCCACGAACACCTGAAATCCACCGGAAAATACGAGCACATGTGGGGCATCGGCCGCCATCTGCTCGGTTCGCAAGTATACGACTATTGGGCCGATCCGTATCGCCGTGTGCACGAACACTGGGCCGATACCGATCGCCTGAATATCCGGAATGGCGGCAACCTCGTCTCGGCCGAGGAAGGGTTCCGCTCGCAGTGGGGCGACCGTCCGCCCGAAAAATTCATTGGCCATGTGAGTCCGTAAAATGTTCGAACTTCCCGAAGAACACCGCATGCTCCAGGAGCTCGTGGCGAAATTCATCGACCGCGACGTTATGCCCCTTGAAAAAGCCACCCTCGCCCGCGAGGCGTCCGGCCAGAAATCCGGCCTGCCGCCTGAAGATGAAGCCATGCTCCTGGCCAAGTGCAAGGAACTCGGCCTGTGGGGCCTGGATGTGCCGGAGGAATACGGCGGGGCCAACCTGCCCTACGCCGCACTCGTCGGCGTGTATGAGGAACAAGGCCGCACCTGCGTGCCCTTCACCTTCCCGCCCGACAGCCCGAACCTGCACATGCTGATCGCTGTCGCCGACGACGAGCAGAAAAAGAAATATCTCGACCCCTATGCCCGAGGCGAAGCGCATTCGGCCATCGCGATCTCCGAACCCGGCGCCGGCGGCGACCCCGCGGGTATGACGACGCGTGCGGTGAAGGATGGCGACGACTGGGTGATCAACGGCCGCAAAATCTGGGTCAGCCGCGTCCCGGCCGCCGATTTTGTGATCGTTATGGCCCGCACCGGGGAAGGCAAACGAGCCGACGGCGTCACCGCCTTCATCGTCGAACGCGGCACCAAAGGCTTCATCATCGAACGTGAAATTCCGATGATCGGTGGCCAGCGGACCTACGAACTGGTGTTCGAGGATTGCCGTATTCCGGCCACGCAAATCCTCGGTGTCGAGGGCAAGGGCTACGCCCCGATGCAACTCCGCCTGACCGTCCGCCGCCTCCAAATGGGTGCCTGGTGCGTTGGCATGGCTCGGCGCGCGCTGGATATGATGGTGGAGCATACCAAGCAGCGGGTCACCTTCGGCCAACGCCTCGCCGATCGGCAGGCCATACAGTGGTGGATCGCCGACGCGGCGATCAAAATCCACGCGCTGCGGCTGATGGTCTACGACGCCGCGACGAAGGCCGATGCGGGCAAGGACGTGCGCACCGAAGCATCCATGGTGAAGCTGTTCGGCACGGAAATGGCGACGGAGATCATCGACCATGCCCAACAGTCGTTCGGCGCGATGGGTGTGGCGAAGGAACTGCCCCTCCAATTGATGGCCCAGAAGGTGCGCACCATGCGCGTCTACGAAGGCCCGTCGGAAGTGCACCGGATGGCGATCGCACGGCGGATCATCGGGCGTTAAGGATTCACCCCGCCCAAAGCTGCGCCACACCTCCAAAGCCGCGGACTATTCGGTCTGCCGTCACGAAGATCATGCCCTGCCCGACCGCCTGCGCCACCAGCAGGCGGTCGATGGGATCGGAATGATCCCAACCAACGCTCCCGCGGCCTCGGCGTCCTCCGGAGCGATCGGCAAGGCGCGAAACCCATTCAGACCGATCGCCGCGGCAGCCGCTCCACGAAACTGGAGCTTCCCCAGCAGCCGTCCGCTCGACCAGGGCCGACAGATGCGTCTTCGCGTCGCATAAACTGACGAACTGGGACATGATACGCCTTGACCAATCCGACCAACCAACAAGGCCCGCGGCCTCACCTTGTCAACGCCGCCCCCATTTGACTAAGCTACCAGTGAGTAGGAGGAACCCCCCAACCATGGATCTGCGCTTCACCGACGAGGAAATCGCCTTCCGCGAGGAAGTCCGAACCTTCATCCGAGAAAACCTTCCCGCCGACATTCATGCCAAAATGAAGCTCGGCCACCACCCCGGGAAGGAGGACGTCGTCCGCTGGCAGCGCATCTTGAACGCCAAGGGTTGGGCCGGATTGTCCTGGCCGAAGGAATGGGGCGGCCCGGGCTGGACGGCGATCCAGAAGATGATCTTCCTGGAAGAAAACCAGATGGCACCGGCGCCGGAGCTGTCGTCCTTCAACATCACCATGATCGGCCCAGTGCTGATCCAGTTCGGCACCGAAGCACAAAAGAAGCGGTTCCTGCCGCGCGCGGCCAACATCGACGATTGGTGGTGCCAGGGCTTCTCCGAACCCGGCGCGGGGTCCGATCTGGCTTCGCTGAAAACCGCCGCAAAGCGCGACGGCGATCATTACGTGGTCAACGGCCAGAAAATCTGGACCTCGACCGCCCATCACGCCGACTGGTGCTTCGTCCTCGTCCGCACCAACCCCGAGGCTCGTAAACGGCAGGAGGGCATCTCCTTCCTGCTCGTCGACATGAAACCGCCCGGCATCACGGTGCGCCCCATCATCTCGATCGACGGTTCGCATCACC
>CAIRCM010000041.1 GCA_903877125.1 uncultured Acetobacteraceae bacterium
GGGGGGGGGGGGGGGCCCCCCCCCCCCCACTCGATTTTTCTCCCTTGCGCGACCCGGCCGAGCGCGCGTCTCACATGTGAACCATCGGGCGGACGCGCCCCGCGACCTTCCCCCGCGTTCGGCAGATTTTTCGCCGCCCCATGGGGCAGCCTGACTGCCTCCCTTCGCGTCGTGCGGGGCGGCTCCTGGAACAACACCGACAGGAACCACCGCTCCGGCAACCGCAACAGGAACAACAGGCGTTCCCTTCCCTGGGTTGGGTTCCGCCTCGCCAGTACGCCTCCATGCCAGAGCTGCGTGGTTCACGGACCACGCGGGAGAGTTGAGGGGGAGCCTGCCCTTGGGCCTGACCCGAGGGTCCAGGGGCAGTCATGATGACAGCGGGAGGCTGTGCCCTCCCGGGGAGACGGCGCCGGTCCTTGTCTGGCTTTCCGCCGCCGCGCACGAGTCCGTTCGCGGCCGCACGAACATTTTCCACCACGGATTTTCGCAGAATTCATTCTTATCATTCCATGAAAATCCGCAGCTAAAATAAGGCGATGCCGCGAACGCGGAACCCATTTGCGAGTGGGGGAAACGAAATCGGCAGTAACCGCACCGACCCGATGCCGGTTCGCATGCCGGTTTAGAAGTAAGAGGAAACGGCGCCAAATCAACGATGTACGGCACCCGATCGTCAGATCGACCGCCGGCTTCCATGCCGGTTGCCGCCTTCGCACAGTTAGCCATCCCCCCCTGGCGACTACCCACCCCGACCATGATACGCTCCACCGAAACCAACCGGAGGAACCCCCAAATGTCCCTGACCCCAGACCTGCTCGCCACCGCCCTGACCTTCGTCGGCTGCGCCCTCGGCAGCACCACCGCCGTACCCCCTCCGACAGCCACCCAACGCCGGCGCGAGACCGTCATCAACGGCAAGCGCATCAAAACGATCGACGTGCACGCCCACTGCATCGTCCCCGCCGCCGCCGCGATCATCAACCATCCCCTCGAAGCCCCCGGCCTGATGATGGAAGGCGGCACCCTCGCCACCCGCCTCGCCGCCATGGACGCGCAGGGCATCGACGTCGAAGCGCTCAGCATCAACCCCTACTGGTATCGCGCCAGCAAGGACGAAGCCGCCGAACTGATCAAAATCCAGAATGAAACGCTGGTGGAATTCTGCGCCGGCAACCCCGACCGGTTCGTCGGCTTCGCCACCGCCTCCCTCCAGCACCCCGAGCTGGTCGCCGAGCAGGTGGAGTACGCGGTGAAGAAGCTGGGGTTCAAGGGCGTGGGCGTCGGCGGCTCCGTCGCCGGGGAGGAACTGGCCAACCCCCGCTTCCACCCGTTCTGGGCGAAGTGCGAGGAACTCGGCATCCTCGTCTTCATGCACCCCCTCGGCGTGCGGGAACTCGAACCCTCCGGCCGCCTCGCGGGCAGCGGCCTGCTGACCAACACCATCGGCAATCCGCTGGAAACCACCATCGCGCTGTCGCACCTGATCTTCGAGGGCACGCTGGACCGCTTCCCCGGCCTGAAAATCTGCGCCGCGCACGGTGGCGGCTTCCTGCCGTCCTACGCCAACCGCTCCGACGCCGTGATCCGCTGCTTCCCGGACAAGGTCGGGCCACTGCCAAAGAAAAACCCCACCGCGTATCTGCGCGACGGGCAATTGTTCTTCGACACCATCGTCTTCACGCCCGAGGCGCTGCGCCATCTGATCGCGGAGACAGGATCGAGCCAGATCATGATCGGCACCGACTACCCGTTCCCCTGGACGCATACCGAGGTCGAGCTGGTGATGGGCACGCCCGGACTGACGGATGACGAGCGGATCGCGATCCTCGGCGGGACGGCGGCGCGGTTGCTCGGGATCGCGCCGTAACCCTGGCCCGTTGTCATTCCCCGGGGAAACCCGTATCCCGCGCGGCGACGCTTTCTTTTGCCGATGATGGGGAACCATGACCACGCCGCTGCTGTTCCAACCGATCGAATTCCGCTCCGTCACCGCGCGCAACCGCATCGTGGTCGCGCCGATGTGCCAGTACAGTGCCACCGACGGGCTCGGGGCCGACTGGCACATCCAGCACCTCGGCGCGCGGGCGGCCGGCGGGGCGGGCGTGGTGATGGTGGAAGCGACGCATGTGTCGGCCATCGGGCGGATCACGCCGGGCTGCCTCGGGGCTTACAACGACGAACACCGCAAGCTGCTGACCCGGCTGGCGGCGATCATCACCAAGTGCGGCGCGGTGCCGGCGATCCAGATCGCCCATGCCGGCCGGAAGGCGTCCTGCAACGTGCCATGGGAAGGCGGCAAGCCGATCATGCCGCAAGACGGCGGCTGGGTACCGGTCGCACCGTCGCCGATCCCGATGATCGCCGGATCGGTCGATCCGCATCCGCTGTCTGCCGCGGAAGTCGGGGATGTGGCGAACCAGTTCGCTGCCTCGGCCCGCATGGCGTATGAGGCGGGTTTCAAGATCGTCGAACTCCATGCCGCGCATGGGTATCTGGCGCACTCCTTCCTCTCGCCGGTGTCCAACCACCGCAACGACCAGTATGGCGGGGACCTCGCCGGACGGTCCCGTTTCCTGATGGAGACGGTGGAAGCGGTACGCGGCGCGTGGCCGGCCGATCTGCCGCTGTGGGTGCGGCTGTCCTGCACCGACTGGATGCCGAACGGGCTGACCCTCGCCGATCAGATCGACACGGCGAAGCGGCTGAAGGCAACGGGTCTGGTCGATCTGATCGACTGCTCCTCGGGCGGAGTCTCGATGGAGCAGACGATTCCCTCGCTGCACCCGGGCTATCAGGTGCCCTTTGCCGACGCGATTCGACGGGAAGCCGGGATTGCGACCGGCGCGGTGGGCATGATCACCGAGGCAACCCATGCCGCCGAGATTCTGGCCAACGGCCGCGCCGATGTGGTGCTGCTGGCACGGACACTGCTCGCCGATCCCGCCTGGCCGCTGCGGGCAGCGAAGACGCTGGGCGTGAAGCCCGATCTGCTGCCGCAGTATCTGCGCGCGGTGCTGTAACCAATTCATTCACCGGGAGTGCCCAAGATGCGCCTGCTGCCTCGTTTGATGCTCCTGCTGCCGATCCTGGTGCTCGGTGGCTGTTCCTGGGTGCAATCCTTGGGCGGGCCCGGCAAGAACGAGTTCGCGCCGCCCTGCCCGCGGCCGACGCTGGTGTCCGATCTCGCGGACATCACGCGTTTTAACACGCCGAACGGGCGCGACCTGACCGAGATGGTCGTGCAGGGCCGCCTCGTTGGGTTGGGCGGTGAGTGCAAATACAAGGAAAGCGGCAGTCCGCTGGTGGAAACCACCGTCACCATCGTGGCGGAATTCCAACGCGGGCCGGCGATGCAGGGTCGCGAAATGACGGTGCCGGTGTTCATCGCGGTGACTGAGGGCGACAATGTGCTGGACAAGCGGGTGATCGAGTTCCCTGTCGCCTTCCCGCCGAATGTCGATCACGTGGCATTGCAGAGCCAGCCGGTGCGGCTGGTGCTGCCGACGTCCAAGACCAAGTCGCCGGCGGCGTTCAGCGTGATCGGCGGGTTCCAGCTGACGGCGGCGGAACTGGCGTCGAACAGGGAACGGACCGGCGGTCGGTAGACGCACCGATTGCTCAAATGCCCAAAACGTCCGATATTGGGCGTTATGAGCGATGACCCCCCCAAAGACCGTCCCAACCAGGGAAGGCGCCGGAGCAACAAGGACCAGGATTGGGAGATCCCGCCTGCCCTCCGGCCCAACCCCGACGACTACTCTTTCGACCTTGAACAGGCGCTGAAGTCGGTTGTCAGCCTGAAAACCTACGTGCCCACGGATGCCTTTACCGCCAACAACCTGGGCACCGAACGGGCCGGCAGCGGGGTGATGATCAGGGACACCGGGCTGATCGCGACGATCGGCTACCTGATCACCGAGGCCGAGACGATCTGGATCACCAGCAATGACGGTCAGGTGGTGCCGGGCCACGCGCTGGCGATGGACCAGGAAACCGGGTTCGGGCTGGTGCAGGCGCTGGGCAAGCTGAATCTACCGCATCTGGAGATGGGCGATTCCGACAGTATCTCGGTCGGCGATCAGGCGGTGATGGCGGCCGGTGGCGGGCGGCACCATGCGGTCGAAACGCGGCTTGTGGGCCGGCAGGAATTCGCCGGCTATTGGGAGTACGCGCTGGACGATGCGCTGTTCATCGCGCCGGCGCACCCGTTCTGGGGCGGCTGCGGCCTGATCGGCACGGACGGCAAGCTGATGGGGATCGGTTCGCTGATCCTACAACAGGGCGACCAGCGCGGGCGCCGGATGGACATGAACATGGTGGTGCCGATCGGCTTGTTGGCGCCCATCCTCTCGGACCTCTTGAGCTACGGCCGGGTCAACCGCCCGGCTCGTCCCTGGCTCGGGATGTACGCAACGGAGCATGGGGATTCCATTGTTGTCGGCGGGATCGCCGACAACGGCCCGGCGGAGCAGGCGGGCCTGCGCCCGGGCGACAAGATTCTGACGGTCAACGATGAAGAAATCCCCGATCTGGTGGGCCTGTGGCGGCGTGTGTGGTCGTCAGGCAGCGCCGGGGCGGAGGTTCGGCTACGTATCGAGCGTGACGGCGACGCCATGCGGGTCAGCATGCGATCGGCGGATCGTTCCAGTTTCCTGAAATCGCCGCGGCTGCACTGAACCTCGCCGGATTCCCCGGCTGAAAGACAACTGCCATGGAAACGCTGCTTGCAAACCTGTCGGGGATGACCTCCCCGGCAGCGGTTTATGTCGGGCTGGTGGTGGTGTTTTGCCTGCTGATGTGGATCACCAACAAATGGACCGGCGTGGTGGTCTACATCCCCAACGACCAGTACGGCGTTGTCGAAAAAATCTGGAGCATGCGGGGATCGGTGAAATCCGGCTTCATGTCGCTGAACAAGGAAGCCGGGTTCGATCCCGATCTGATCCGCGGCGGCTTGCATTTCTTCCCCCCCTGGCAGTTCCGCATCCACCGCCAGCAGATGATCACGGTGCAAAGCCTGGGCTACGTCTACGCCCGCGACGGCAAACCGCTGCCGGCGGGGCAGACCTTGGCGCGCACACCGGATGGCGTATTTTTCGAGGACGCTCGCGGCTTCCTCAACGGCGGCGGGCAGCGCGGGCCGCAGCGGCAGATCGTCCGCCAAGGCGTCTACGCGTTCAACACCGCGCTGTTCGTGGTGATGACCGGCGACAAGGTCTACGCGATCGATGTCGGGGCGGACAAAGACGCGCTGGACCAGATGCGCTCGACCATCGAGGACCGCGCTGGGTTCGAACCGGTGATCATCAAGGACACCGACGACGTCATCGGCGTGGTGACGGTGCATGACGGGCCGGTGCTGGAGCACGGCGCGATCATCGCGCCAGCGGTCGGGATGGATCGCAACAATCTGAACACGTTCCACAACAGTTTCCAGGACATCGACCATTTCCTCGCGGCCGGCGGTTGGCGTGGACGCCAGGAGCAGGTGCTGGTCGAAGGCACCTACTGGATCAACAGGCTGTTCGCGACGGTGGAGACGCAGCCGAAGACGGTCATCGCCATCGGCACGGTGGGCGTCGTTATTTCCTACACCGGCGACAGCGGCGTGGACGTCAGCGGCGACGATTACAGGCACGGGTCGTTGGTCGAGCGCGGGCGGCGCGGCGTGTGGGCCGATCCGGTGCCGCCGGGCAAATATCCGTTCAACCCCTTCGCCTATAAGGTGATCGACGTTCCCACGACCAATTTCGTGCTGCGCTGGATCGAATCCCGGCGGGAGGATCATGGGTTGGACAGCAACCTCGCGGAGATCAACCTGATCACCAAGGATGCGTTCGAGCCGGTGCTGCCGCTTTCGATCGTGGTCCATATCAGTCCCGAAAATGCACCGAAACTGATCCAGCAGTTCGCCGACGTGAAGCGGCTGGTGGATCAGACGATCGATCCGATGGTGTCCGCCTACTTCAAGGACGCCGCGCAGAACATGACCATGCTGCAATTGATCAACGACAGATCGAAGTTGCAGGAAGAGGCGAAGGGCGAGATGCGCGGGCGTTTCGCGGCCTACAACATCGACATCCAGGAGGTGCTGATCGGCACGCCCCGCGCCAGGCAGGGCGACAACCGGATCGAAACCCTGCTGGACCAAATCCGCGGCCGACAATTGGCGGCCGAACAGCAGGAGACGTTTGGTGCGCAGCGGCGGGCAGCCGGGGAACAGCAGAAACTGAACGAGGCCACCGCGGCGGCGGCACAACAGACCGCGCTGACGGAATCGACGATCCAGATCACCGTGGCGGAGAATCAGGGCAAGGCCGCGCTGATGCGCAAGCAGCAGGAAGCGCAGGGTATCCGGGTGACCGCCGAGGCAAATGCCTTCCAGACCGTGCAGGAAGGCGAAAGCCGAGCGAAGGCGGTGGCGGCGTTGGGTGCGGCGGAGGGATCGGCGATCAAGGCGAAAGTCGAGGCCTTCACCGGCGAAGGTGCTCGGTGGCAGATTCAGCAGACCATCGCCGAAATCCTCGGCCGTGCGATCGAAAAGACCACGCAACCGCTGGTGCCCAACGTGATGATCGCGGGCAGCGGTGGCGAGGGCGCCGAGGGCACGAACGCGAACAGCACGATGCTGACGGCGCTGATGGCTCTGGCATTGGACAACCGAGCGGCGTTGAAGCGTGACGAAAGGCAGTAGGTTTCATGGGACAGTTACGCGGCGCCATCATCCCCGTCACGCCGTTTCAGCAGAATTGCGCCATCCTTTGGGATGACGAGTCGATGGCGGCGCTGGTGGTGGACCCCGGCGGCGATGTGGACAGGATTCTGGCGGCGATCGAGCAATGCAAGGTCTCGGTGGAGCGGATCCTGTTGACGCATGGCCATCTGGACCATGCGGGCGGGGCGGCGGCGCTGGCCGAGGCCTTGAAGGTGCCGGTGGAGGGGCCGGATATTCGCGACAAATTTTTGTTGGACGGGATCGCCGCGCAGGCGGCATCGTATGGGTTCGAGGCTGGGAATTGTTCCCCTGACCGCTGGCTGACCGAGGGCGAGAGCGTTTCGCTGGGCGAACACCGGTTCGATATTCTGCATTGTCCGGGGCATACGCCGGGGCATTTGGTTTATGTGAACCACGCGGCCCAGTTTTTTCTCGCCGGCGATGTGTTGTTTCAGGGATCGGTGGGGCGGACGGATTTTCCTTACGGGGATACCGCGGCGTTGATTGGGGCGATCAAGACGAAGCTGTTGCCGTTGGGGGATGAGTATCAGTTTCTGTGCGGGCACGGGCCAGGGTCTTCGATCGGGGCGGAACGGGTGGGGAATCCGTTTTTGCGGTAGGGAACTGGCCCCTCCCCCAAACCCTTGCTAGACGGTCCCCAATTTAGGAGACCAACCGCATGACCGACGACGCCACCCTGATCACCCGCAAAGACGGCCGCATCGGCCGCATTCTGATGAACCGGCCGCGGGCGCTGAACGCGCTCGACCTCGACATGATTCAGGGCAGCTTGCGCGCCCTGAAGGAATGGGCCGAAGACCCGCATGTGCATGCGGTGGTGATCGAGGGTGCGGGCGATCGGGCGTTCTGCGCCGGCGGCGACGTGCGGGCGCTGCGGGAATGGCAAACCGGCGGCAACCGGCACCTCGCGGATGCATTTTTCACGCAGGAATACGAACTCAACCTGCTGATCAACAACTACCCCAAGCCCTATATCGCGCTGATCGACGGTATCTGCATGGGCGGGGGCATCGGGATGGCGGTGCACGGGTCGTATCGCGTGGCGACGGAACATGCCGATTTCGGCATGCCGGAAACGATCATCGGGTTCTTCCCGGATATTGGTGGGACCTACCTGCTGCCTCGGCTGCCGGGGCAACTCGGCATATACCTCGGCCTGACGGGGCTGCGGATCAAAGGCACCGACGCGGTGCATGCGGGGTTCGGCACCCATTTCGTGCCGCGCGCCGAATTGCCGGCCCTGTCGGCGGCGCTGGCCGAGGATGGGTTGCCGGCGCTGGCCCGGTTCACGCAGGCGTTGCCGGCGTTCTCGCTCGCCCCGCACCGGGCAACCATCGACCATTGCTTCGGCGCGAACAGTATGGCCGAGATCGTGTCTCGGCTGGAGGCGGACGGGTCCGACTGGGCGAAGGCGGCGCTGAAGGGCCTGCGCGGGGTCTCGCCGACCGCGCTGTGCTTCACGCTGGAAGCGCTGCGGCGCGGGGCGAATCTAACGTTGAAGGATGCGCTGGACGCCGAGTTCGCGCTGACCAAGACGACGATGGCCTATCCCGACTTCGCCGAGGGCGTGCGCGCCATGGTCGTCGACAAGGACCGCACGCCGAAGTGGCAGCCGGCCCGGTTGGAAGACGTGGACCCGGCGGTGGTCGCGGCGATGTTCGGATAGAGCGTGATCGCCAGAGGTGGAACCACACGGCGGCGTGAATCACGCGATCAAACAAAGAGTTATAGAGCACGATAGGGTCAACTTGACCCTATCGTGCTCTAGCTCAACCGGCTGGCTGGGCCTTTTGGGCGCTGGCCAGCCACTCCACCAACTTGGCGGTCAGGGCGGCCATCGTCAGCGGTTTGGTCAGTTGATCGTCCATGCCGGCTTCCAGACTGGTTTCCCGGCTGCCCGCCATCGCGTGGGCGGTCAGCGCGATGATCGGCGTGCGCCGGCCCTGGGCGGTTTCGATCTGGCGGATGGTGCGGGTGGCCTCGTAACCGTCCATTTCCGGCATCTGACAATCCATCAAAACCAGATCGAAGTTGCCCTTCCGATATTCTTCGACGGCCGCCAATCCATTCTGAGCGGGGATGACGGCGCAGCCGAGGATTTCCAGCAGCGCCTTGGTCACGCGCATGTTGGCGGGGTTATCTTCCACCAACAGGATACTGACCGATGTACGTCCAGCCGCATGCAGGGCATCCTGAAAATCCCGAGCGACGGCGGATACGACACTTTGGCTAGGGGCCGGATTCGGTGGTTCCGGCTGTGGCGGAGCAACAACGGGGCTGGAGGCCACGGACGCCCGCGGGGCGGCGCTGCCAATTTCCATGCGCACGGTGCACCAGAAGGTTGACCCCGTCCCGACAACGCTGGTCACACCGATCTCACCGCCCATCATGTGGCATAGTTGGCGGGCAATGGAGAGGCCTAGGCCGGTGCCGCCGTAACGCCTTGTCATCGACGTGTCGGCCTGGGTGAACGCGTCGTATATCAGACCTTGCTGGTCCCTTGGCACGCCGATCCCGGTATCGGTGACGTCGAACCGGACGGTCGCCCGACTACCTTCCAGCGCGGCACGGGATACCTTGACCGTCACCGAACCCTGCTGGGTGAACTTTATGGCGTTGCCAACGAGGTTGGCCATCACCTGCAACAGCCGGTGCTTGTCGCCGATCAGCACGATGTTCAGATCGTCGGGGACAATAACCAGCAATGTCAGCGATTTGGCGCGTGCCTGTTCGGCGAACAGTACGCGCAGCTCCTGCATCACGGTTGGGAGATGGAACGGCGCATGCTCCAGTTCGAGCCGCCCTGCCTCGATACGGGAGAGGTCCATGATGTCGTCGATCAGCCGCAGCAGCGCGCAGCTCGATTGCGACGCCTGTTCGGTGTAGCCACGCTGCGCGTCGGACAAGTCGGTCAGGCGCATCAGTTCGATCATGCCCACGACACCGTTCAGGGGGGTGCGGATTTCGTGGCTCATGTTGGCGAGGAACTGGGATTTGGCTTTGTTCGACGTTTCTGCCTGATGCAGCGCCGCCAGGGTTTCGGCGGCTCGGCGGCGCAGATCGGCCAGCATGGTGTTGAAGGCGAGGCCGAGCCGCTGGATTTCGCGCGGCACGGCACCGCGGAAGGCGGGCACCGAAACTTCGTCGTTACCGTTCAATACCGCTTCGGCAGTCGATGCGACCACTCGGACCGGCCGAGCGAGGTAGAGCGCGAGTAGCCAACTGACCAGGGCCGCGACGACGAAGGATACCACGGCGATCACGATGGCCATCTGGTTGACCTGATCGGCGCGGCGTTGAAGCTCCGATATCGGTTGGGGGACCATGACGCCCCAACCGGTTTCAGGCACCACGGCATAGCCGGCGATCATGTCGCCGTGGAACGCGGGCGAGTAGAATTGATCCACGCCGGTTTGGCCGCGGATCATCGCCGCGACGACGTTGACGCCAGAGATATCGCGCGAGGCCGCCACCCAGTCCTTCAACGGGTGAGCGATCACCTGGCCTTTGGCATCGACGATGACCGCATGGCCGTGATCGCCGAAGGCAATGGCCTGCTGTAGCGAGACGAGATAGCGGGTGCGGACGACGCCGACGGCGGTGCGCCCGTCGGCCAGGGGTTTGACCAAATAGAAGACCGGGTTGTTGTGCGAGTCGTGATAGAGGTTGGACAGCACAGTATCCGGCGACCCGGGCCGCGGCAGCGCGCGCAGATCCTTGATCAGTTTTTCGGACAGAACCTGCGTGTCGGATTCCGACAGGCCAACCATCGTGCTTTCGACGTGGCCATCGGGGGCGAGGATGCAGAGATGCACGACCTCCAGCGATGTCAGCAGGTCGGCGAGGCCGGCAACCGGTTTTGCCAACGCGCCGCTTTCGATGGCGACGCTGAAGACCGCCTTCAGGTCCTTCACGTAGCGCGACATGGTCGATGTGAGGTTGCGCGCGACCAGGAGGTGGCGTTCACGAACCGAGTCGAGTTCATTTTGGAAAGACGTTCTACCTTCCCACAGCGCGAGCACCGCTATGGGCACCGCCGCCACCAAGGTAAACGCGATGAACAAGAGATGGTGCATGCGGAGGGACAGCCAGGTCCTCCGCCGCCCGGGCAGCGTCACGGCGCCAGGACGTGATTCCTGAACCTGGCTTTGTGCGTTATTCTCACCCGGGCCGTCGGTCCGCTCCATTCGGTCTATCCCTTGCTGCCGGGCATTCGGCCGGCGTGGCCCGGGGAAACATTGCACCCTTCGGGGGAAATCCGTCCAGACCCATGGTGCGTGGTAACGCTAACGACCGATTTCCACGCACCCACGCCGACGGGCCACACCAATGCCGAAGAGGGCAACGGCGAGGACAGCGAACGCCCCCGGTTCCGGAATGTTGGCGTCATTGGCAACGGTCTGCCCAATCTGATTGCCGAGCACGAGCGCATCGGTAACGGCCTGCGGTGTGTGAATACCACCGACGACACGGCTGAATGTCGAACCGAGATCGCCGCTGGAGGCATCCTGGAAGCCTGAGAAGCTCTGGGTGATCGGGCAGATCAGCGGGCTGTTGTTTTACAGCGGATTGACCGTGAAATCCGCGTTCAACGGCGGCTGGGTGCCGGCGTTGTTACAGGAGCTGAGGTCATTGGGATTGTAGGTGTAAACTGTCCCGTTCAGTGTGCAGGAGATGATGTTGCCCAGCGAGTCGCGCTGCGTGCTCCCGGTATTGCAGTAGACCTGGGAGGCTACTGTGAACCCGACATTGTCGGTTCCGAAGAAATTATCCAGCACCGTCGCGGCGGCGCCGCTGAAGGCCGGGTGACCCGCCACGTAGTCCGGGTGCGGCGGCGTCGCGATCAGCGAATTCCACGTCGAATCGCAGGCACCGGTTGGGAAGTAGGGGTTGTTCCAGGTGGCACAGTTCTGGATCGCGGTGATCGGCCGCCACCGGCCGTCGGCGAATTTGACGTCCCAGCCTGCCGCGCCGGCGTCGGACATGGCCGCACCGACCAGCGCATCTTCCTGGGCATGCTGCAGCAGACTGATGCCTGTCGTGGCGGCGGCGGCATCCGCGATTTGCAGCCAGTGACCGGGCGGCTGGTAGGTGCCGCCCGGATCGTTCCAGTAAAGCGCCGACTGCGCCTGGGCGGCGGTTTGGGGTGTCCATCCCGCTGCCTGACAGGCCGCGACGGCGGCGGACGGCAATACGCCCGACGAGCCCTGACATGCGGTCTGCAACACCTGCGCGGCATAGGCAGCCGATCCTACCGGCGGCGGACCGGGCACCGTGGCGACCGCGGCTGCCTGTTGGCTGGGCGTGGCGACGAAGGGGGTAACCTGACTGGCTGCGGGCTCCAGCGCGGGGCGCGTGGTCGGATCCGCGTAGACGCCCGCCGTTGTGACACCCTGGTACGTCGTGTTGGGAGCCTGGATGGTGGACAGCATCGCGGCGGTGCCGTTGTCGCTGGCCCGACCGGCGATCATCGCATTGCCCGCGGCTGACCCGAGGGTTTGACCCGTCGTGCCGGTGCCGGTGGCTGTCGTGTTGGCGGCGGCAGCGGTGGTATTCAGTTCCGTCAGGACGTTGTTCAACTGCGCGGTGATGCCCGCGTATTGCGCGGCGCTCGGCGCGACCGGGAGAGTAAGACCGTTATAGTTGATCGTCTGGCCGCGAAGGGTGTTGTAAAGCGACGAAGTGCCATAGAGGTTGTTCATAACGGTGTAAGCCGCCGACAAGGCTGCGGTCGCCGCATTCGCGTTCGTAACCGGTCCACCGGTATAATAAAACGATGGCGTCGATCCGGTCCCGCCGGTCGCGGCGTTCACCGCGTCATACATCGCGCCATCGACCATCGCGATTTCGCGCGCGACGTTCGGCGGGCCATCGATCAGCGACGGCGAGGTGTCGGCGATGATCGTCAGCAGATCCTGATTGACGTCCGAGATAACATCCGCGCGGCCCGGTTCAGCAAACGCCATCATCCCGACCGGCAGAGCCGTGAGAAGCGCCCAATGCCGAAAAAATTTTCTCCGCCGACCCAACCCTACATGATTTTCATGGGCACGCATGATTTTGAACCTATTTAACCCATCTTATTCACCGTTCTATTCCGCACACAC